>QGUO01000146.1 GCA_003242495.1 Pseudomonadota bacterium
TGGGCCCCCGGCCCCTGCACGGCCGAGGCGGGGGTGCTCCTGGTCGCCCCCCGCAAGGGCGTCCTGACACAGACCCGCCGGCACAGCTACATCATTTCGCTGCTCGGCATCCGCCACGTGGTGCTGGCCATCAACAAAATGGACCTGGTGGACTATCGGCGCGAGGTGTACGACGCCATCGTGGCCGATTACCGGGCGTTCGCCGAGCAGATCGGGCTCGAGGGCGTCACGCCCATCCCGCTGTCGGCGCTCAAGGGCGACAACATGCTGGCGCGCAGTGAGCGCATGCCCTGGTACGAGGGACCGGCGCTCATGGAATACCTCGAGAACGTGGAAGTCGAGGACGAGCATGCGCGACGACCCTTCCGCATGCCGGTGCAGTGGGTGAACCGGCCGCACCAGGATTTCCGGGGCTTCGCCGGCACCGTGGCGAGCGGCGTGGTGCGCCCCGGCGATGCCATCCGCGTGGCGCCGTCAGGCCTGACGAGCCGCGTCGCGCGGATCGTGACCCAGGATGGTGACCTCGAGCAGGCCGTGGCCGGACAATCGGTCACGCTCACGCTCACCGACGAGATCGACGTGAGCCGCGGCGACGTGTTCTCGGCGGCCGACGCGCCCATCCCGGTAGCCGATCAATTCCAGGCCACCATCATCTGGATGCACGAGGAGCCCATGCTTCCCGGGCGGCCGTACCTGGTCAAGCTCGGCACGCACACGGTCACCGGCAGCATCACGCAGCCGAAATACAAGGTGAACGTCAACACGCTCGAGCACCTGGCGGCCAAGCAGCTCGAGCTCAACGAGATCGGCGTCTGCAACGTCGGACTCGACCGCGGGGTGGCCTTCGATCCCTATGCCGACAACCGCGAGACCGGCAGCTTCATCCTGATCGACAAGCTCAGCAACGACACGGTGGGCGCCGGGCTGATCCATTTCGCGCTGCGCCGCGCGGAGAACATCCATTGGCAGGCGCTCGACGTGAACAAGCAGGCGCGCGCCGGTCTCAAGGGCCAGCGCGCCTGCGTGCTGTGGTTCACGGGCCTGTCGGGCGCCGGCAAGTCCACCATCGCCAATCTCGTGGAAAAGCGCCTGCACGCCCTCGGCCGGCACACCTATACGCTGGACGGCGACAACGTCCGTCACGGCCTGAACAAGGACCTCGGCTTCACGGACGCCGACCGAGTGGAGAACATCCGCCGTGTCGCGGAGGTCGCCAAGCTGATGGTGGACGCGGGGCTGATCGTGTTGGTGTCTTTCATCTCGCCGTTCCGCTCCGAGCGGCGCCTGGCGCGCGAGCTCGTGGAGCAAGGCGAGTTCTTCGAGGTGTTCGTCGACACGCCGCTGGCGGAAGCGGAGCAACGCGACCCGAAGGGCCTGTACAAGAAGGCGCGCCGCGGGGAACTGAAAAACTTCACGGGCATTGATTCTCCGTACGAGCCGCCCGAGCACCCGGAGATCCACCTGCGCACCACCGATCTTTCGGCCGAGGAGGCGGCCGAGCGGATCCTGCAGCACCTACAGGATGCCGGCATGCTCTATCCGGCCGACGAGCTCTCCGGGCTGTGAGCACGTCCGGGTTTCCCAGCGAACGGGCCCGGACGGCCGCCGCTTCCGGGCGGCGACGCCACGCAGACGCCTCGCCGACGTGCGGGGCTAGGGGACCGTCGCAATGACGCACAGCGATCCGGCCAGCCTGTTGCCGCACATCGTCGCGCTCGCACGACGCGCCGGAGAGGAGATCCTCCAGGTGTACGCGAGCGACTTCGCGGTCAGCGACAAGGCCGACCGCTCGCCGCTGACCGCCGCGGATCTGCGCTCGCATGCGCTGATCGCGCGCGAGCTGGGCGCGCTCACGCCGCACATACCGGTGATGTCCGAGGAAGGCAGCGCCATCCCCTTCGCCCAACGCCGTCACTGGGAGCGCCATTGGCTGGTCGATCCGCTCGACGGCACCAAGGAGTTCCTGGCGCGCAACGGCGAGTTCACGGTGAACATCGCCCTCATCGAGCGCCATCGTCCGGTGCTGGGCGTGGTGCATGTGCCGGTGAGCGCCACCACCTATTACGGGACCTCCACCGGCGGCGCATGGCGCTCGGACGGCGTGGAGGCGCCGCGGCGCATCCATGTCCAGACGCCCGCACCGTCGCGGCTGCGCGTGGTCGGCAGCCGGTCCCACGCGACGGACACGCTGACCGAGCGCCTGGCGAGACTCGGCGAGCACGAGCTGATGCCCATCGGCAGCTCGCTGAAATTCTGTCTGGTGGCCGAGGGCCGCGCGGACCTCTATCCTCGATTCGGCCCCACCAGCGAGTGGGACACCGCTGCGGCGCATGCCGTCGTCGAAGCGGCCGGCGGCGGCGTGTGCACGACGACCGGCGAGCCCCTGCTGTACAACGTGGAAGAAAGCCTGCTCAACCCGTCCTTCATTGCCTACGGGGATCGCAGCCGCGACTGGGCGGCCTTGTTGGGCTGACGGGTCGTGCACGCCGCTTCGCGCGACGGCCGCAACGCACAGGGGTTGCGGATGCCCCGGAGCGCCTGTTAGATTCGGACCCATGCGCACCAACCAGCAAATGTCCGCACTGCCCCTCCTCGGCAGCTCGCTGCTGGGTGCGCGCCTGCACCTGCGCCGCTGGGCGCAGTAACTCTTCAACGTACGCCAGGGACAGGCACGAATCACACCCCCGTTCTCTATGTACCGGCTGCAGAAGCCGGCGCCACGCGACCCACGTCGTGCGCGATGTCGGCGGCCCATGCCGCCCCGAGGAGCAGAGCCATGTTGAAGGACCCAGCCAAGAAGTACCGTGCTTTCAAGCCCGTGGGGCTGCGCGACCGCACCTGGCCCGATCGCGTCATCGAGGCCGCTCCGATCTGGTGCAGCGTCGATCTGCGCGACGGCAATCAGGCGCTGATCGAGCCCATGGATGCCGCGCGCAAGCGGCGCATGTTCGAGCTGTTGGTGAAGACCGGTTTCAAGGAGATCGAGGTGGGCTTCCCGGCCGCCTCGCAGACCGAGTTCGATTTCGTGCGCGAGCTCATCGAGCACGGCATGATCCCCGAGGACGTCACCATCCAGGTGCTCACGCAGGCGCGGCCGGAGCTCATTGCCCGCACCTTCGAGGCCTTGCGGGGAGTGCGCCGCGCCATCGTGCACCTGTACAACTCCACTTCGACGGTGCAGCGCCGCGTGGTGTTCGGGCTCGATCGCCCGGGCATCGTGGACATCGCGGTGAACGGTGCGCGCTGCATACTCGAGCATGCTCGCAAGCAGCCGGAGACGGACTGGGTGTTCGAGTACAGCCCGGAGAGCTTCACCGGCACCGAGCTGGAGTTCGCGGTGGAGATTTGTGACGCGGTGCTCGACGTGTGGCAGCCGACGCCGCAACGCAAGGTCATTCTCAACCTGCCGGCGACGGTGGAGATGGCCACGCCGAACGTGTACGCCGACCAGATCGAGTGGTTCGGCCGACATCTGAGCCGACGCGACGCCATCGTGCTCTCGGTGCACCCGCACAACGACCGGGGCACCGCGGTGGCGGCCGCCGAGCTGGCGGTCATGGCCGGCGCCGACCGCGTCGAAGGCACGCTGTTCGGCAATGGCGAACGCACCGGCAACGTGGACCTCGTCACGCTGGCGCTCAACCTGTACACGCAGGGCGTGGATCCGCAGCTCGACTTCTCCAACATCAACGAGGCGGCGCGCTGCGTCGAGCACTGCAATCAATTGCCCATTCATCCGCGCCACCCGTACGTCGGCGACCTGGTGTTCACGGCCTTCTCCGGCTCGCACCAGGATGCGATTCGCAAGGGGTTCGCGGCCCGGCGCGACGACGACATCTGGGAAGTGCCCTATCTGCCCATCGATCCGCGCGACGTCGGCCGCACGTACGAGTCGGTCATCCGCGTCAACAGCCAATCGGGCAAGGGCGGCATCGCCTATCTCCTGGAGCGCGACTACGACCTGAGCATGCCGCGCCGGCTGCAGATCGAGTTCAGCCAGGTGGTGCAGAGCGTCACCGATGCCACCGGCAAGGAGCTGTCATCGCAACAGATCTGGGAACTGTTCGAGCGCGAGTATCTGGACAGCGCCGGTGCGCCGTACGAGTACGTCTCGCACCAGCTGTCGACCCCGCGTGAGCGGTCGCAGGTTCAGCACCTGACGATGCGTCTGCGCTGTCTCGGACAGGGTGCGTTGCTGCATGGCGAGGGCAACGGCCCCATCGACGCGCTGGTGAACGCGCTGGGCCTGCGCTTCGATGTGCTGTCGTATGAGGAGCGTTCGATGAGCTCGGGCAGCGGCGCGCGCGCGGTCGCCTTCGTCGAGATCACCACGCCTGCGCGCAGCACGCTGTTCGGCGTCGGCATTCACGACAACATCGTCACCGCCTCTTTGCTGGCGACCCTCAGCGCCGTGAACCGCGCCTGTCGGAAGGGGCTGTTGGACAACTCCATGCCGTCCGCCACGGCCGGGGCAGGCCGCTGACCCGCGAGCACTCCGCCGCGGGAATCAGGGCGGAACGATCCGGGGCCGCCAGGAAGGCGCCCCCGGGATCGAGCACGCATCGCGAAATGCACGAAGTCCTCGCGGACCCTTCCGCGACCTCGCTGCGCTCATCGACCAGGCCGCATCAACCCACGATGTAGCGCTCGAGCTCGTCGATGGTGCGGCGCTGTTCCTCGATAACTGCCTTGACCAGGTCGCCGATGGAGACGATGCCGACGACCTTGCCGTCGTCCACCACCGGCAAGTGACGGATGCGCCTCTCGGTCATCACCGACATGCAGTGTTCGACGCTGTCGTCCAGGGTGGCGGTGATGACCGGCGCGCTCATGATCTGCCACACCGGCGTCTCGGCGCTGGAACGGCCGAGCAGGATGACCTTGCGGGCGTAATCGCGCTCCGAGACCATGCCCAGCAATTCATCGCCCTGCATCACGGGTAGCGCGCCGACGCACTTGTCCGCCATCAGATGGATGGCTTCGAGGACCGGCGCCTCGGGCTCGACCGACCATACCTCGCTGCCTTTCGCGGCAAGCAGATCACGCACATGCACCATGGCCGCACCCTCCGTGCAGGGGGATGCGGCATTATGTGCAGGTCGGGCGGCGCACGGCCAGCCCCCCTCAGAGGCGGGCGAGGACCCTACGCTCGGCCTCGAGCCAGTCGTCGAGCTCGCCGCCGGGCGCAAAGTTGCGTTGCGCCGCGATGAAATAGGCTTCCGTGGCGATCATGCCACGCAGCTCGTCGGGTGGTGGCGTTCGGGTGTCGACAGAGGTCGCCGTCGCAGGCGCTTCCGCGGCGGGCTTGCGTGCCCGGGCTTTGCGCGCCGATCTGGCCAGCGGTTCGGCCAGCGTCTTCTTGATGCGCGAGCGCGCGGCTTTGCCGCTCGAGGGGGTGACATCCATGAAGCGGTCCTCCGAGAGTCGGTATGTGCACAATAAGTAAGCACAACCTGTGCCAGCCAAGCCGACCCATTTTAGCCAGCGCGCATGACGGCGAAATGTCATGAAACCCCTATGGGCGCTTCGCAATGGTGCGCTACGTCGGTGCATGCGGCACGGCGTCATGCACGCACACCGCACCGCGTACATCGAGCGGACGCCGAGGCGCTCGGCGTCCGCAGTCGACTCAGTGTTGCCCGCCCGCTCCGTGCACGTGCCCGTGCGCGCGCTCTTCCTCGGTCGCGGCACGCACCCCGACGACTTCCACATCGAAGCTCAGCCGCTGACCCGCGAGCGGATGATTGCCGTCCACGGTTACCGTGTCGCCGGCCACTTCCTTGACGACGACCAGACGCGGTCCGAGGTTCGACTGCGCCTGGAACTGCATGCCGACCTGCACGTCCGGCACGCCGCGAAACGCGGCGCGCGGCACCTGTTGCACCAGGTCGTCGTCGTAGGCGCCGTAGGCATCCTCGGGCTCGATCTTCACGCTGAGCTTGTCGCCGGTGGCCTTGCCGACCAGCGCCTGCTCGAGTCCGGGGATGAGATTGCCGTTGCCATGCAGATACGCAAGCGGCTCGCCGCCAGCCGAGCTGTCGAGCACCTCGCCGGAATCGTTGGTGAGCGTGTAATGAATGAGTACAACAGTGTCCTGGGCGATTTGCATGAGGAGAGAACCCGCGTGGGAGGTAGGTAAGGGCCCGGCACAAACCGGCTTCGGCTTGCCACGGCGCCGTGGGAAGGCAGGGCATCTCTGCCCCGGACGGACGGCGGCACTATAGACCTTCGGCTGGCCCGGATCTACCCGCAGGATCCCGAAGGGGCCCCGGACAGAACGAGGTGTGCGCCGCGCGCGGCGCACCGACCGCTATGACATTTCGGTTGGGTCGGCTTCAGCGTCCGGCGATTTTCGCGGCGATCTCTGCCACGTGCCGCCCCTGATAGCGTGCGCCCTCGAGCTCGATCTTCGACGGCTGGCGGCTGCCATCGCCGCCGGCGATGGTCGAGGCGCCATAAGGCGTGTTGCCCATGACTTCATCCACGCCCATCTGTCCCTGGAAGGAATAGGGCAGTCCGACGATGATCATGCCGAGGTGCAGGAGCACGGGATGGAACGTGAGGATGGTCGATTCCTGGCCGCCGTGCTGGGTCGCCGATGACGAAAAGACCGAGCCCACCTTGCCGACCAGCGCGCCGCTGGCCCAGTGCGCGCCCGTCTGGTCGATGAAGTTCTTCATCTGGGCGGTCATGTTGCCGTAGCGCGTCCCCGTGCCGAAGATGATGGCATCGTAGTCGGGCAGCTCCTCCACGGTCGCGATCGGCGCGGGCTGATCCAGCTTGTACCCCGAGCTCTTGGCGACGTCTTCCGGGACGAGCTCCGGGACCCGCTTGACGGTCACGTCAGCGTTCGCGGAGCGGGCGCCCTCGGCCACCGCGTACGCCATGCGCTCGATATGGCCGTACGACGAGTAGTAGAGAACGAGAACCTTGGCCATGAATCTGTCTCCCCTGACCTGTCGGAACGGCGGGCGGGTGCGCGCCCGTTGCAGATCGGACACCCTTGGTGGTCACTCGAGACGACTCGTCAGAGACGGCTGACCCGAGCCGTTTGTTCCTCCTCGGGCACGCATGACGGCCGCGCCCACCCGACATCCGCTCGGTCGGTCGGATGGGCGACGGCGCGCCGGTGCCGGTCCCTTGGGAATATCACTGCTGCAGGTTGCGCCGTTCCTCCTCGGTAAGCAGGGCCTTCTGCTCCGCGCTCAAGGCGCCACTGCCGAGGACTTGTACCGGGCTGTTCCAATCGTATCCGTCCCGGGCCGCGCGCTCGCGTGTCTGCGTCGGGGCGTTGCCGCCGGAGGTCGCTTCGTCGCCGAAGTTCACCACGCGAACCGTAAAGACCGAGGGCAGCGCCTCACGAGCCGCGGCGCGCTCACGCTGCACGACTTCCTGCGCAGCCGTCGCCGCCTGAGAGGCCGCCGCGCTCGCATTGGTCAGCGCAGAGACGTTCACCTGCGCGACGTCCGGCATGCCGGTGGACTCGCCTTGGGAGACCTGGATGTTTTCCGCGCCCACCACGCGCAGCGCGGCGATGTTCAGATCGCCGATCACCCGGATGCCGGCATCGCCCGCATTGACTTCTCCCCTGAAGGCCAGGAGGTCCATGCGGCTTTTCTCGCGCTGCTCGGACTCGCCTTGAAGCGCATCGAGCACGCCGATGCCCGCACCCGTCTGCAGGCCGAAGACGTTGACGCTGACCATGCCATCGTTGCTCATCGCATAGATGAGCGGCACCTGCCTCACCGATGTCTTCGCGCCGGCGCCGGCCGTGATGTCGCCGTTCGAGGTCCACATGAGGATGTCGCCGCCCTGCAAGGTGAACACGCGGGAAGTGTGTAGCGCGATATCGTCATCCGCCATCATGCGGATGCTGCCGCCGCGTCGGGTCACCACGCCACCGTCCTCCGGCCTGGCGTTGGGGCGCGGAACGGGACTGCCGACTTCGATGCGTCCGTATGGCGCCATGATACTGATGTCGCCTTCGGCCCGAGTCTCCACTCTGTACGAGTTCAGAATGATGTCGCCGCCGTTCGCCACGGCCTGCGGATCCGCCGTGAACAGGCGCTCCACCGCGTCGTATCCGCGGGTGTACTGCTGGAAGCGCGGGCTCTCCGGGTCGGTGTAATCC
>QGUO01000147.1 GCA_003242495.1 Pseudomonadota bacterium
GGGCGGGCCCATGAAGCACTCGGATCGCATCGTGAAGCTGCGCGACGCGCTGCTCGATGCGCAGGCTGCGCTGCGCACAGCGCCGCATGCCGGCAGCGTGGTCCTGATCGTGACCGGCATTCCTGCCGCCGGGCGCAGCGAGACGGTTCACCAGTTGCTCGATTGGCTCGATCCGAAGTTCGTGACCGTGCATGCGCTGCGACGGCCCGACGCCTCCCAGCGCGAGCGGCCGGCGCTGTGGCGCTACTGGATCCGCTTGCCGCCCGGTGGTCGCATCGCCATCTTCTTTGGGGCCTGGTATGGCGACATCCTGTTGCCGGTCCGTGACGCCCGCGGCACGGCGCGTACCTTCGATGCGGTGCCCGAATGCCGCGCCCTGGCGCGCATCCGCCGTCTGGAGACCATGCTGCGACGGGACGGGGTGCAAGTGGTCAAGGTGCACCTGCACATCGATCGCCGGACGCAGCGCAAGCGCTTGCGGGCGCTGCGGGCGAGCACGCTCACGCGCTGGCGCGTCAAGCCCGTCGACCTGTGGCTCGCACGGCATCATGCGGCGGTCAGGCGCCTGGCCGACCGCTGCATCCGTGCGACGCATCGACCGGGTGCGCCCTGGCATGTGATCGACGGCTCGGACGGCGAGGCGCGGGCGCTCACGGTGGGTCGTGTGCTGCTGCGGGCGCTGCGACGGGCGAAGGAACCGGCGGTGACCGCACGCACCGCCCGGCGCGCGCCGGCGGTCCGCAGGCGACACGCGGCGACGCCCGCGGCATTCAAGACCCACCAGGAGGGGCCGGACGTCTCGGCCGAGGCGTACCGTCGCGCGTTACAGGTGCTGCAGGGCCGGTTCGCCTTGCTCACCCGTCGCCGGGCGTTCGCGCGGCGCTCGGCGGTGCTCGCCTTCGAAGGCATGGACGCGGCGGGCAAGGGCGGCGCCATCAAGCGCCTCGCCCAGGCGCTCGACGCGCGGGTGTACCAGGTGGTGCCGGTCGGCGCGCCCAGCCCGACCGAGCAGCGCTATCCCTGGCTGTGGCGTTTCTGGCGTCACTTGCCGCGTCGCGGCGAGATCGCTTTCTTCGACCGCTCCTGGTACGGGCGCGTGCTGGTCGAGCGCGTGCGCTCGCTCACGCCGGCGGTGGACTGGCAGCGCGCCTACGCGGAAATCCGCGAGTTCGAGCGCCAGCTGGCCGAGCACGGCATCGTGGTGCACAAGTTCTGGCTCGCGGTGAGCCGCGAGGAACAGCTACGGCGCTTCCGTAAGCGCGACGCGGATCCGCTCAAACGCTTCAAGGTCGACCCGGAGGACTGGGTGAACCGCCGCCACTTCGCGGCCTACGAGCGGGCGGCGCAGGAAGCGATCGCCCGCACGCATGCCCGCCATGCGCCCTGGAGCGTGATCGAGGCCGACGACAAGCGCCACGCGCGGCTGGCGGTGTTGCGCGCGGTGTGCGAGCGCCTCGAGCGGACGCTGGACGCCGGCGCCTAGCGATCCGGCGGGCGGATGCCGAAGATGAACACCACGTCGGACGACGCGCCGACGTCCAGGTCCTCGCTCAGGCCCAGATCCAGCCGCCAGCCGGAGCGCAAACGGTATTCGCCTCCGAGGGTGAGGAACACCGTGTCGCCCAGCAGGTCGGGTGCGGCAGGTCCAGCCCCGTCAAGAAGAAATTCTGGTCGCGGATGGGAAAGGGGTCGCGGCGTTCGCAGCGGGTGCGAGCGCCACCAGGAGCATGAGAACGAGCGCCGGCCTCGGGAGGCGTGCGCCTGGGAATGAGTGTGTCGAATCAGAATGGAATGGAGTCGGGAACCGGATGGCTCAGAACCAGATGGCTCAGAACCAGATGGAAATGAAGATTTGCAGGACGTCCGCGCCGAACGAGTACAACGGCTCGGTGCCCGCCACCAGCGAGGTATCGCGCGCGTCGCGGAAGTCGTCGTAATCGAATTCTATGCGATCGTAGTAGACGTTGAATGAACCTTTCTTGAACCAGGTCCAGCTGGCGCGCGTGAACGCGTAGCCCGCGCCCAGGCGCAGCGTCCGGGTGGTGAACGTGGACAGCTCCTTGTGACGCGCCATGAAGTTCTGCTCGTCGACGCGCGAGAACAGATCGGCGTAGAAGTCCGCGCGATTCTGGGTGTAGTGGCGGTAGCTCGCCTCGAAGGTCCACGCATTCTTCCAGGGGTGGACGTAGCCCAACTCGAAGGTATTCGCACGGATGCCCCAGGTATCGGTGAAGAAGCGGTACGTGCCGTGCGCCGCGGCTCGATAGGGCAGATAGTAGCGACCGCTCAGCGCCACCGCGTTGCTGGTGCGCGTGCGCGGGTAGATCTCGGTGGCAAGCCGGTAGTTGCCAGGGCTCTCGGGATCCTCGTAACGGAACGAGCGATAGGGATTGTTGAGGTAGCCCTCGTCGGTGATCACTTCCAGGCCGAGATTGGCGATGAGGCTCTTGGTGAGGATCTGCGTCACGCCGACCCGGTAGCTCCGGCGGTCGATGGATTCACGGAAGTCCGGGTCGACGCCGCCGGTGCTCGGGTCGCGACGGCGCACCGTGTCGTCGCCCTTGGAGAAACCGAGGCGCACGGTGGTGAGGTCGCCGAAGATGTCCTGGCTGATGTCAAAGCTGACGGTGCTCGCCTGGTAATCCTCTTCGTAGCTGTTGGAGTAGCCCAGGCTGTAGATGGTCTTGCCGCGCAGGTAGTCGAACCCGAGACTGTACTGCTCACGCTCCTCCTTGTACTCGCTGGCGCCGCTCACCTCGACGTCGATGGAGGCGCTGGTCACCAGGTCGACGTAGTAGTTGGCGCTCACCGAGTACTTCTCGGCCATGCTCTTGCGCACCAGCACCGAGGGCCCGTGGATGGTGACGCCGCCGCCTTCGAAACGGTGGTAGAGCACATCGGCCCGGTCCTCGGGCAGGGTTGCGGCCGAAGCGGCGCTCCAGGACAGCGACAACGCGAGAGCCGCGAGCAGCCGCAGGACGCGCGGCGCGAGGACCAGGTGGCGCGGGCAGTACTTCATGGTGCTCAGTTGCACCCGCATCCGCCGCCGCCGCTGCCCACGGCGCCCCGGGCGGCTTCTCGCACCTCGTAGACGTGATGCATGTAGGCACTCGACACGGGGTGCGGATCGAAGGCCATGATGGGGTCGGCCAGTCGCTCGCGCTCATACGGCTTGACCCACGGCTCGATATTGCCGCAGCCGGCGAGCGCCAGCGCTGCGGTGATCACGAGCGACAGGCGCCGCGCGGCGCATGCAGAGCGTGTCCCGCTCATCGTTCCGCGCCCTTCACGTCGATTCCTCCTCATTCCCTCAGCAACGCGCGAATCTGATCGAGATAGGCGCTTTCGTCGCCGGGCTTGTAGCCCCGATGGACGTGGCGCACGTTGCCCTTGCGGTCGATGAACACCGTGCTGGGCATGGCGCTGACGTTGTACAGCCTGCTCACCTTGCTGTCCTTGTCGAACAGAATCGGGAATGACACCGGCGTGGCCTCCAGGAAGCGCTCCGCATCCTCGGTATTCGCCTCGACGTTCACGCCGAGCAGCGTGAAGCCGAGCGCACTGTAGCGCTTGTGCATCTGCTCGAGCAGCGGCATCTCCTGGCGGCACGGCCCGCACCAGCTCGCCCAGAAATTTAGCATGACGACCTGCCCCTGGAGATCCGCAAGGGACACGGTGTCGCCGCTTCGCGACGGCAGCGTGAAGGCCGGCGCGCTCGAGGTGCTCGCGCCGGCGAGCGTTGCAACGGTCAGGAGCGCGGCCAGCGTCATGGAGCGGGTCGCGGCACGGATCCAGCGAACGGGTGTGTGAGTCTGCATGGTCGACCTCTCTTCCAGAGAACGGGCCACTGTGCATCTTCTCTCAGAAAAAGATCGACAAACCGAGATGCGCTTCTAGGTTGTTGACGATTTTTTTGCGCCCCAGCAGGTCGATGTCGAAGATGTGGTCACGCACGTCGAAGTGCAGTGCCAGCCAGTCGGCCGGCAGGATGCGGTAGCCGAAGCCGGCGTTCACGGTGAAGCGGTCGTCGCCGGCGAAGGTGGTGCTGCCGATGCCTGCGAGCACGTAGAAGGAGGTGTTGTATGCGCGATTCTCGCCGACGAACACCTCGCCGGGCAGGATGTTCCAGCCGAGTGAGAGGGCGTAGTAGGTGTAGTCGCGATCGTCGTCGGTGAGCAGGTCCGCCGCGCCGGACAGCCGCTCATAGCTCGTGCGCCCGGCCCGCGACTGTCCGAGGCTCGCTTCGAGAAAGAAGTCCTCGGTGAGGTGATAGGCGAGACGTGCGCCGTAAACGGCGTTGCTCTCGAAGTCCTCGATGTTGAGAATGCCCACGTACATCCCCAGCTCGAAATCCTCGGTGTCGATGCGCGGCCGACGGATCTCGCGGCGCTCGACCGCGGGTTCGATGACCGGCCGATCCGCAGGCCCGGTCTGGTCCGTGGCGGCGTCGGCCCGGGTTGCTGCTTCGCTGCCCGCACCGATCGGCGGCAGCGGCGCTCCGCGGCTGAACATGGCGCAGCCGGGCAACGCGACGCAGGCGAGCGCCGTCAGAAGAAGAAGGCGAAGCCGAGATATTTCCATTCGGTCACTTCCTCGTTTTCGTTGCGATCGGTGAAGATGACATTGTGGCGATACTCCGAGCGCAGCATGAAGCGGCGCGTGACGTACAGCTGCAGGCCGCCGCCCACGTAGCCGATTTGGTCAGTGCGGTCCTCGGTGCGCACCAACGTCGATTTCGGGTCGGTGTAGATGACGCCGGTGCCGAGCGTGAAATACGGCGAGAGGCGCCATTCGGGCGCGAACACGTGCAACAGACCGAGCGTGGCGCCGTAGCCGTTGGAGAACTCGCCGAGCACGTGATTGAGGGTGAGCTCGATGGAGAGATGGTCGCTGAAGGCGTAGCCGCCGAACGCCGAGATCAGACTGGCGCCGCCGAAATCGCCGGCGGCCACGCCGCCCTGCCAGCGTCGGCTCATGTAGTTGTCGCGCACCGGCTCGCCGAGATCGAGCGGTTCGCCGGTCGGCAGCAGGGTATCGATCATCTGCGCGCGTGGCACCCAGCCGCGCACGCCGCGGTCGGTGCGTACCTGGAACCAATCGGTGCGGCGCTTGAGGATGCTGATTTGTGCGCCGCGTTCGACCACGTAGAACACGGGATAGCCGCGCCCAGGCCCGGTGTGCAACTCGATGAACGGATCGGCGACCACGACGCGCAGCACGCCCTTGCGCGTGTCGCTGGAGGCATCCCGGGCCGAATCCCGAGGGTTGACGCCGGGCCGGTCCTCGGCGGGCGCGTCCTGCGCCTTCACCTGCGCCGCCGTCACCGAGAGAACCAGCGCAAGGACGACGGGCAGAAGTCGATGCATCAATTCTCCGGAGCGACGAATGGGTCGTTGTAATACTGCGCGCCGATGTCGAGCCACTCGGCCAGCAGGCGCAGCTCGGCCGGTTCCAGGAAGCCTCTATGATCCACGTCTCCGCCGCCATTGTCGAATGGCCCGAAGAACCGCGCGGAGGCACGGGCGCCATTGGCGGACATCGGGGCGGGCACGGGCACGGTCGCATACAGCGGCTCGCCCGTGACAGGGTCCGTGCCGACTTCGACCAGCACATCGACGAGGTTGCCGTTCTCGTCGAGCTCCTTCTCCGTGCGCGTGAACAAGAGCTGGCGATAAGCATTGAGGTGATAGGGCTGGTCCGCGGAGGGGCCGTCGCTCAGATCCAGGTGGGCGGCGGGCGGCTCGGCCGCGCCGGTGACGTCCGGCGGAGCATGGCAATTGGTGCAGGTGTTTGCACCGCGATCGCGGCTCCACAGCGGGTGGATGTGCTGCGGATAATGGATGGTGATGCGACAGCCGCTGTTCCAGTTGCGGCTGCAGGGCTCGGGTGCCGGCGCCTCCGTGGCGAGGCTCGTGCTGCAGGTGTGCCGTGCGGTCGAGGGATCGGCGGGATCCGAAGGAACGCCAGTGGGTCCGATCGAATAGCAATAGTCGAAAGTCTCGTTCGGATCGCTCGGATCGGGCGTCACACGCCAGTAATCATCGACCAGGATATCGATACTGGGCGCGCAGGCGCCGTTGCACATGATACGCCCGCGGGTTTCGGCCATGGTCTCGCCCATGTTGGCGAACAGCGCGGCGTTGGTGTTCGGGAACGGCTGGCCGGTGGTCGGTGCGCCGGGGTTCGCGGCAGCGAACGCGTCGCGGCGTCCGTGCGAGACGGGCGGACTGAGCCCCGGATTGTGACAGCCATTACAGGTCAGCACCTCGCCCGGCGTCACCTGCAGCCAGCTCTGATGGCGCGGGCTGTTGCCCGGGCCGCTGGTGATGCGTCGCCCGTTGCGATCGAGGATGCTGATCATGAAGGCCACGTTGGCCGGCATCTTGAAGACCGCCGAGCCGTCCGGCTCGATGGGCACATAGCCGAGGATGTCGCGCATGCCGAGGCCGCGGTTCGGACCGAAGGCCTGCGCGGGAACGTCGCGCACATCGTCGTCGGGTTGCGAGACGGCCTTTTCGATGCGCAGGAAACGAGCGGGGCGCTGCGCGAAGGCGGGCGCGGCGGGGTTGCGTACCGCCTCGATGCCGCCCGGGGCGGTGTCGGCGCCATGGATGTCGTAGACGCTGCCGATCTTGACGATGCCGACATTTTCCTCGGCGAGCGCCGGGCTGTAATCCACGCCGGCGACGCGGTCGAGCAGCACCGGCGGGAGGCTACGCGGCGCGCCGGCGACGATGTCCGTGTAGATGACACCTTCCTCGGGCGCGACCACGGGTTGCTGGGTGTTGGTGCGCACGTCATAGACGAAGATGCCGTAAAGCGGCGGGGCCTCGACCAGGGAATCCGCGCCATCGTTCAGCCGGTCGGCGGTGCAGGGCACGATGCGGCCGTCTTCCTCGAGCAGCCGGCAGGGCGACCAGCTCACGAGCAGGCGGTCGGTGCCGTCGAACAGCGGCGCGGCGCTGCGATAGCGGCCGCCCGGCGAGGGCCCGGGAATGGTGCGCACGTCCGTGGGCAAGGCGCGCTGCTGTGCCGGGCCGGGCAAGCCGGCGTTCGCCTGGATGGGCTGCGTGTTCTCGACGAACACCTCGGTGTCGATCAGCACCAGCGCGCCGCCGTCCCCGGTGCCGGTGAACGGCCGGACGATGGCCAGCGTGCGCCCATCGGGCATGGCGCGCGGGCTCAGGAATTGAATCGTGCTCGGGGTGCCGTCGGCGCGCGGCGTGCCGGTCGCGTGGCTGCGCGCGCCGTACAGCAACTCGAGACCCGAACCGTCCGGGTTCACGCGAAACAGATCCATCTGGCTCTTGCCGCCGGCATTTTCCCAGCGGGTGAAGACGATCTGCCCGTTCGGCAGGACGGCGGGATGCAGGTCGTGACTCTGGTTGAAGGAGATCTGGCGGATCCCGGTGCCGTCGGCCTCCATGACGTGCAGCAGGAAGGCAGGCTCGTTCACGCTGTCCTCGACCTGCGCGGCGAACTGCGGCTTGTTCTCGTCGAGCAGCATGGCGCGCGAGGTGCGCTGGCGCGTCGACGAGAACACGATGCGCCCGTCCGGCAGGTACTGCGGCATGATGTCATGACCTTCCTCGGCGATGGTGTCCGAGGCGATCACGCGGCGCAGCACCGCGTTGGCTGCATCGTATTCCCAGATGTTCCAGGTGGGCTGGTCCTCCTCGGCGGCGTTCTCGATGAACTGCGCGCGCATGGCGAACAGCACTTTGGTGCCGCTGAAATCGACGGCCACGTCGCGCACGTCGCCGAGACCCGCGGTGATGGCCGCGGTGAGGTTGACCTCTTCGGAGCTGGCCGAGGCGCGGTCGCGCATATAGAGGTCCGCGCCGATCTCGAACCTGAGCAGGCGCCGCACATCGTCGCTCGCCGTCATCCGGTCCGCGTCGGGCACGGGGCGTTTGACATAGAACACCGGGAAATCGAGCGTCACCGGATCGGCGTCCTGTCCGCTGCCGATGGTCACGTCGGTCCCGCCGCTGCCGCTCGAGCACGCGGAGAGCGCGGCCAGCACGGCGCCCACGGTCGCGCGGCGGGCAATGGGCATCATCGTGCCTACTCCAGGTCCAAGGCCTTTGGGCCATGAATGCACGCGCCGCAGCGAACCGCCGACGCG
>QGUO01000695.1 GCA_003242495.1 Pseudomonadota bacterium
AGAAAGAAGTTGTTTCTTTTCTAAAGGAGTATCGCCTGATTCAATTACAACGTAAGAAGCGAAGTAAATTACTTCTTCAAGTGCGCGTGGAGACATATCTAAGATAAGTCCCATACGGCTTGGAATCCCTTTGAAATACCAAATGTGAGAAACAGGAGCAGCTAGCTCAATATGTCCCATACGTTCACGACGTACTTTTGCACGTGTTACTTCAACGCCACAGCGGTCACAAACTACACCTTTATAACGTACGCGTTTGTATTTACCACAGTGACACTCCCAGTCTTTTGTTGGACCAAAGATGCGTTCACAGAATAAACCATCTTTCTCTGGTTTTAATGTACGGTAGTTGATAGTTTCTGGTTTTTTAACCTCACCATATGACCACGAACGGATTTTATCTGGTGAAGCAAGACCAATTTTCATGTATTCAAAATTATTAACGTCTATCAAGGAGCCTACCTCCCTCTATTAATGAAGTCTTTTCGACTTATAAATAATTAGCTCGACGATTGATTATTAGCAAATAAAAGGGAATTAGGACAAGCCCATAAGAGGTCCTGTCCATGTCCCAAAAAAATTACAACTTAATTTTCAGAAGATACTTCGTCAGTTTCTTCTTTTTTAGAAGCGATGTTTAACGCGTCTGCTGATGGAACATCATCATCTTCGTCATCGCGTAGTTCTACTTCTTCATCATTAATGTTTAACATTTTCACGTCTAAACCTAATGATTGAAGTTCTTTAATTAATACTTTGAATGATTCTGGTACGCCTGGTTCTGGAACAGGTTCACCTTTAACGATTGCTTCGTATGTTTTCACACGGCCCACAACGTCATCAGATTTAACTGTTAAGATTTCTTGAAGTGTGTGCGCTGCACCATATGCTTCAAGAGCCCAAACTTCCATTTCACCGAAACGTTGACCACCAAATTGAGCTTTACCACCCAATGGTTGTTGTGTAACAAGTGAGTAAGGACCAGTTGAACGAGCGTGAAGTTTATCATCAACCATGTGCGCAAGTTTGATCATGTACATAACCCCTACTGATACGCGGTTATCGAATGCTTCACCTGAACGGCCATCATAAAGTGTTGTTTTACCATCACGGTTCATGCCTGCTTCTTCCATTGTACGCCATACGTCTTCATCTGAAGCACCATCGAATACAGGTGTAGCCATGTGCACGCCTAAGTAACGAGCGGCCATACCTAAGTGTAATTCAAGTACTTGACCGATATTCATACGAGATGGTACACCTAATGGGTTAAGCATGATGTCGACTGGAGTACCGTCTGGTAAGAATGGCATATCCTCTTCTGGTAAGATACGAGAGATAACCCCTTTGTTACCATGACGTCCGGCCATTTTATCCCCAACACGGATTTTACGTTTTTGAACGATATAAACGCGTACCATTTGGTTTACGCCAGGAGATAATTCGTCGCCATCTTCGCGATGGAATACTTTAACGTCAAGTACAATACCACCAGAACCGTGAGGAACACGTAATGATGTATCGCGTACTTCACGCGCTTTTTCACCGAAGATTGCATGTAATAGACGTTCTTCTGCAGTAAGCTCTGTTACACCTTTAGGAGTGACTTTACCTACTAAGATATCACCATCATTTACTTCTGCACCAATACGGATAATACCACGTTCGTCTAAGTTGCGAAGTGCTTCTTCACCAACGTTAGGAATATCGCGAGTGATTTCTTCAGGTCCAAGTTTTGTATCACGAGCTTCTGATTCATATTCTTCAATATGAACAGAAGTGTATACATCATTTTTAACTAAACGTTCGTTCATGATTACGGCATCTTCATAGTTATAACCATTCCAAGTCATGAATGCCACGACTACGTTACGGCCAAGTGCAAGTTCACCATTTTCCATTGACGGACCGTCAGCAAGGATATCACGAGGTTTCACGCGGTCACCTTCTTTAACTAATGGGCGTTGGTTAATTGATGTCCCGTGGTTAGAACGAGTGAATTTTTGTAATTTATAACGAACTAAATCACCTTTTACTTCTTTACCATCTACTTCTTCAATAGTACGAACTGAAATGTAACGAGCTTCAACATGCTCAACGATACCATGGTATTTAGCTACGATTGCAGCACCAGAGTCACGAGCATTGACATGTTCCATACCAGT
>QGUO01000576.1 GCA_003242495.1 Pseudomonadota bacterium
CGCTCATGAGGAGCTCGAGCGCCATTACCAGGCTCAGGTGGGCGCCGACCGGCTGATCCTGGCGGTGGCGGGCGACTTCCAGACGGCGCACATGAAGGCGGCGCTCGAGCGCGCCTTTGCCGGTTGGCGCAAGGCCGGCGCGCCGCTTGCACCGGCGCCACCGCCCGAGCGCGAACGCGCGCGGCGTGTGCTGCTCGTGGACGCGCCCGAGTCCACGCAATCGTATTTCTGGGCGGGCAATGTCTCCGTGCCGCGCAGCTACGCGCCACGCCCGCCCCTCGACGTGGCCAATGTCCTGTTCGGCGGGCGCTTCACTTCGATGCTCAATTCGGAGCTGCGCGTACGCACCGGACTGAGCTACGGCGCGCGTTCGCAACTCGAGCGCTTCGCACAGGGCGGCCTGTGGCAGATGAGCTCGTTCACCCAGACGGACAAGACCCTCGAAGCCATCGACCTGGCGCTGACCACGCTCGACCGGCTGCATGCCACGCAATTCGAGCCCGACGTGCTGCAATCGGGGAAGGCATACGTGCAGGGTCAGTATCCGCTCGCGCTCGAGACCGCCGCGCAATGGGCGGCACAGCTGGCGGACCTGGAGTTCTATGGGCTGGAGCGCCGCGACATCGACGAGTATGGCGCCGCCCTGGCGCGCGTCTCCGCGGCCGACACCAGCCGGGCGATCGACGCGGCCATCCCGCGCAGCGATGCCGTGGTGCTGGTGGTGATCGGCCAGGCCGACGAGATCCGCGAGGGGTTGCGCAAGTACGGCCCGGTCACGGAGATGGCATTGTCGGCGCCGACGTTCGCCGCGCCCTGACGCCCGGGGCGGCGCGGGCACGCCAACGTGACCCCCGTCACAGGATGCGCCGCCAAGCAAGGCCGGCACGCTTCCCCGACCACGCTCGCACGGCGCAGACCCGCGGAAAAACAGCGCTTTTTCGCCCCGATGCCTTCACGTTGGCAACTTTTCCGACATAGACAAAGTCTACGGAAGGAATAGACTCCGTGACGTCGTATCGCGCATGCTTGACCGCGTCGCGACCCACTACCAACCAGAATGCAGTATCGCCGCAGCGACTTCGATGTGACGAACACCGTGCAGGTCAGCTCGGCGGATGCCGTGCGTCGCTCGGTCACCGAGCTGTTCCGTCAGACCTGGCCGCATTATGCGTTCGACCGCATCGACGTGGCGTTTCGCGACTTCGAACGCCTGTTCAACGGCCAGTTCCCGGGCTACTACGGCTGCGACACCGTCTATCACGATCTGCAGCATTCGCTCGACGGCACGCTGGCCGTGGCGCGCCTGGTGGCCAGCTACGAGCGCACACACCCGGCCGAGGAGCGGCTCGGGCCCGAGCGCGCCGTGGTGGCGGTAGTGACCGCCCTGTTCCACGACGCCGGCTACATCCGCCAGACGGACGACCAGACCCATCGCAACGGCGCGGAGTTCACCCTGAACCACGTGAGTCGCAGCGCCGACTTCATCGGCCGCTATCTGCCCACCATCGGCATGGCCGAGTGGGTGCCGGTGGCGACCAAGATCGTGCACTTCACGGGTTACGAGGTGCAGTTCGATCAGATCCGCCTGGACGATCCGCGCGACCGCAAGATCGGCCACCTGGTGGGAACCGGCGATTTGATCGCGCAGATGTCCGACCGCTGTTACCTGGAAAAATGCCGCGACCGGCTCTACCCGGAGTTCGTCCTCGGCGGCGTCGCCCTCGCGCGCGATGCCGAGGGCCGGACCGTGGTGCGCTACAAGTCGGGCCTGGACGTGCTGCGCCAGACACCGATGTTCATGAAGGAAGTCCGGCGCACCCGTCTCGACGGCGAGTTCGAGGGAGCCTGGCGCTATCTCGAAGTGCTGTTCAACGGCCGCAATCCCTACATGGAAGCCATTCAGAGAAACATGGATTACCTCGACGAGGTGCTGCGCACCGGCGGCTGGCCCATGCTGCGCCGCGATCCGCCGTGCTTCACCTGGGAACGCAATCCGGTACAGAACATCCGCTCGCTGGTGCTCAGCCGCCTCAAAGTGGCCTGGACGAGCAAGCCCTGATCCGCGCAACGGCGACGGCTGGCACGTTGCACACGTCCTTGTCATGTCTATCGATCGTTTGAATGCCCGCTTCCCGCATCGTCGCGCATTCATCACCGGCGCCG
>QGUO01000148.1 GCA_003242495.1 Pseudomonadota bacterium
CGCCTATGTGAACCGCTTCAACTACTTCGATCGCAGCTACAAGGTCATTCCACAGATCGGCGACGAGGATCGGGCCACGCTCGACCCGCTGCTCGACTTGAAAGTGAAGACGCCCGACGGCGGCCTCGTGCCGGTCGGCTCGTTCGCCCGCATCGAGACGGTCGCTGCGCCGCGCACGCTCAACCGCTTTCAGCAGCGCAATGCCGCACGCATCTTCGGCGGCGTCGCCGCCGGCGTGACGAAGGAGGAGGCGCTGCGCGTGCTGGAGCAGGCGGCGCTGACCAGCGGCGCGGGCATCAACATCGACCATGCAGGCGAATCGCGCCAGATTCGTCAGGAAGGCGAGGCGCTGACGGCCACGTTGGGTTTTGCGCTGATCCTGATCTATCTGGTGCTGGCGGCGCAATTCCACAGCTTCCGCGACCCGCTGATCGTGCTCCTCGGCTCGGTGCCGCTGGCGATTTCGGGGGCGTTGCTGTTCACGTTCCTGGACCTGACGACCATCAACATCTACTCGCAGGTCGGCTTGATCACGCTGGTCGGCCTGATCGCCAAGAACGGCATCCTGATCGTGGAATTCGCCAATACGCTGCAGGCGCGTGGGCTCGAGAAGATCGCGGCGCTGCGCCAGGCATCGCTCACACGCCTGCGGCCGGTGCTGATGACTTCGGCCGCCACGGTGTTCGGGCACTTCCCGCTGGTGTTGGTCACCGGCCCTGGCGCCGAGGCACGCAACAGCATCGGAATCGTGCTGGTCGCCGGCATGATCGTCGGCACCTTGTTCACGTTGTTCGTCGTGCCGGTGTTCTACACGCTGATCGCAGCGGACCACAGGGCGCAGCGCAGTGCCGAGGCGTCGGCCCGGACGGGCACGCCGGCCGATGCGCCGGTGGCCGAGGCGATCTGACGGAGTGCTCAGGCGCGCGGCGGTGTGTGTTTCCCCGCGGCGCGCGCTTTCAGGTCATCGACCAGGTAAGTGACGGCGCGATTCCAGGCCTCCTGGTTGTCGCCGCGAAAATCGAAGGCGCGCCGCCGTACGGCGGCGCCGCTCTCGACGTCGCGGATTTCATAATTGAGCGACAGCACGAGCGCGCTGACCCGGTTGACCCAGGCGACCAGCACGTACTCGGTGCCGAGCTCGCGGCCGATGTCGAGCTCGCACCCATTGCACTTGTGCAGGTATTGCACCGCGGAGAGCCGCTCGATCAAGTCCGACGCGCCCGCATTGTCCACCACCTCGTAGAGCCCGCTGCGCTGCAGCTCCTCGCGCAGGCGCATGCTCGCCGCGCGCCGGCGCGCGTCGTACTCGGACGTCCGGCGCGCATCGAGGTCGCCGAGAATCTCGATGTCCAGGACGGCCAGCCGCGGCGGCTCATCCGCCGCTACGCAGCAAGTGGTGCCCGCGACCAGCGTGGCGAGCAGACGAAGCAGAAGAGACCCTCGCAAGGCGTTTTATCCTGGTATAGGTCGTGCTCGGATGCTGTAGATTGTGGTCCCCCGCGTCGCAGCGCGATATGCGTGATTACCTCAGACCGGACTGCGGCCGCGAGGAACCTTCAGGCCCCGGGAAGCGGTTGAGTGGCGGCAAGGGTGCGAACCCGAAGCGCCGGGCATGAGTGGGAGAGGCCATGCCGTCGTTCACGCAGGCAGTCGAAACCATCGGCCTGAGCATCGATGCGCTCGGCGTGCTGATCATCGCGGGTGAAGTGCTGGTCGCCGGACTGCGGTTCATCCTGTCCGGGCGCCTAACCGGCGGCCCGGGCTGCGAACTCGGCGAAATCGGGCTTGGTGGCCGTGAGAATTTCCAGGATGGCCTGGCGGTCGCCGCTCGAAAGATGGGCATAGGCGGCACTTTCATCCTGCCCGCTCAGGATCTGGAGGAAGCGCTCGTAGATGAAGGCCTTGGCGTAGTCAGGCAGGCCGTCGAAGGCCTCGGAGTACACCATATAGCTCATCGGGTACTTGAACAGGCGCGTCTCGAGCTCGAGCTCGCGCAGCGACCGGCCGGCCGTATCACGCGGCCCCCGGGCCTCGAACCACCGGTCATAGCCCGAGGTGCTCTCGAAACGATCCTCGAGGGGGGCAGCACCGACGAACAGCATGGCCTGGACCAGCGGCTCGGTCATTTTCTGCACGAGCGTGCGTGTCTTGGGCGATACGTCCTCCCAGCGGCCGCTGCGTGCATCGTTGGCGACGAAGGTACGCGCCTTGAAGTTGATGCGCGTGATCAGGTTCTGCACCGTGGTCTGATGCTCGAAGACCATCAGCGCCACGATGTCGCTGGTGTTCGTAAGATACGGACGGGTGTCGAACAGCCCGTCCAGCGTGTCCAGGTTGCCACGCCGCACCTGCTCGAGATCCTGCGCCTCGCTCGGATCGTTGACGAGGATGTTGCCGAGATGCGTCTGCGAGCCGTGACGACCGGTGACGTACCAGCCGCCCCAGCGCCTCTCGATGGGCGAGCGATCGGTGACCATGATGGAGCTGCCGCCGGAGAGTGCCTGCCCGTTGACGTCCACCAGCACCGACAGCACCTTGAACAACGGCACGCCGCCGCCGGTCATGGAGAAGCGGTCGTGGCAGGTCAGGCAGCGTGACATCTCACGCTCGAAGCGCGGCGCCGCCACCCGGCGATTGTCGAGTCCATAGAACACCGGGCCAAGCGTGCGGTCCATGACGCCGATCTCGATCAGGTCCGAATCCTGGACGTAGGCCACATAAGTGTCGTCGTTGAAGTAGATCGCGCGCGGGGTACGGGCACGGATTTTCAGGAATTGCAGACTGGTCTTGGAATACACCAGAATCTGCGAGCTCGGATCGATGTCGAGTGCCGCGAGCAGCGAGTCGAAGTAGCCGCGCGTCGGTTTGAATTCGAGTTCGACCTCGCCGCGATCGAGCCGCTCCTGCAGGCGGGCGATGGCGTTGTCGACCGGCGTGCGCGAGTAGCCGATGACCGGGTACTCCTGGTCGTACCGCAGTGCGGAGGCGACCGGCCGGGCCTGCTCGATCTGTGCGCTGCCGGGCTCGCCGGCCGAGGCTTCCCCGCCCAGCGCGACCAGCGTCGCACACATCGCAGCCCATGCGGCGCGACGCGCCAGGGCCAGGTCCCCCACGGCGGGTCGTGGCTTCATTCGTGCGTTCCTCGACTCCGACATAGGTCCGATGTTGGCACAATGGGCCCCGGGGTTGTGTCAGGAAACGTATTCGGAACGCAAAGGTCGGGGAAACACCCAGGACCGAATCCGGGCTCCCCGGGCCGTTGCGCCGCCTGGCGATGCAATGGGCCACGCCGCGCCAGGCCCGGTGCAGGAGTACAGACCTGCTCCCGGAGGCAGGCGGGTGGGCAGAGTGGGCAGCTGATTCCCCGGGACGAGACGGCGCTGCCGGGTCGCAGGGGGGAAGCGTGACAGACAGCGAAGAGAATCCGGTGGCGATACGACGGGCGACGCTTGCGGATGCGGCGGTGCTGGCCGGGCTGGGGACGGCCACCTTCGTGGAAACGTTTGGCCGACTATACACGCCGGCGGACCTGTCGGCGTTTCTCACCCGATCGCGCACGATCGAGGCTTACCGCGAGTTTCTGGAGGACCCGCGGGCTGCAGCCTGGCTCGCGCTGCTCGATGATGGGCAGGCGGTCGGGTACGTGACGGCCGGCCCATGCAAGCTGCCGGTGCCTGGCCTGGAAGCCGACGCCGGCGAGGTGCAGCAGCTTTACGTGCTGGCCAGGCATCAGCAACGTCGCCTGGGGACGCGCCTGTTCACGACGGCGCTCGATTGGTTGAACGAGCGAGGTCATGCGCTGCTGTATGTGGGCGTGTGGTCGGAGAACCATGGCGCGCAGCGCCTCTATGAACGTTTCGGTTTCGAGAAGATCGGCGAGTACGACTTCCCGGTCGGCGAACACCTGGACCGCGAATTCATCCTCAAGCGTGTTGCGGCATGAGCGGCGACGGGCAGGCCCGCTCAGGCGTCGAGCTCCGGATAGCGTCGGAAGACATCGTCGTTATTGAAGGCGAGCCGACGGCTCGAGCGCAGGTAGCGCTCGATCCTCGGACGCGCGAAGGCCGAGTCGTGCAAGGCGATCAGCCGCGGGCAATCGCGCAGCGTCCTGGCAGAGGCCTTGGGGAAGGCATAGCGCAGTCCGGCGATGACTTGTGCCATTGACAGATCCAAGTAGGTCAGCGAGTCACCGATCATCCAGGGGCTGCGCTTCGTATTGCGCTCGATCACCCGCTCGAAATAGCCGAGAAACTTCGGCATGCGTTGCTCCCGGAAATCCTTGGCGCGCCGCCGGGCAGCGCCGATCTGCTCTTCGTAGTACAGCCCGCTCGAGATCGGGTGGTGGACATCGTGGGCTTCGGCCACGAGGTCGGCGATGGTGAGCTGCAGTTGGTGCGCCCAGAGCCGTCCCGCAGTCCCGCGCGGCGCGAGGCCGAGCCGCGGGCCGAGGAACAGCAGAATGTTCGCAGTCTGGCCGATGATCTGCCGGCCCGCCTTGAGGAAGGGCGGTGCAAAGGGGGGACGCTCGATGTCCTCGCTTTCGAGATAGCGGTTCAGCGCCGCGACGCCTCCGCCCTTGCGCGCCGGCAGCAGCGCGACGTCGACATACTCCGCGCCCGTTTCCTCGAGCGCGAGGCGCACGAACTCTCCACGACCCTGAATGCCCGGCCAGTAATACAGCTCGTAGACCATGGCGCTGTCTCCATACACGCGCCGGGCGCGTGTCATGCGCCGACGCTGACTTGTGCTCATCCGCCTTCCGCCGTCGCTGCGCCGGCCCACCACCCGCGCAATGCCGCTCCCGGGGCTCGAGCCGCCCGCCAACGCTGGTGCTGGTGGCCGGGCGGCTGGCGCCGAATGCGCTCGGGTACGTATTCGTGCTGGCGCAAGCAGCCGCCGTCACGTCTTCGTGGCCCTGCAGTACATCGGACTGTGCCGCGAGGAGGCGATGTGGTCAGTCGGCCAGTGGTGCATTGGACAGCGCGGCCTCGTACGCATCGAGCGCAGCGCTGTCGAAGAGCACGAAGCGAATCGTCTGCACGGTCGAGAGTGTCGCGCATTCCTGGACGACCGTGCGCACGGCCACGGCCGCGGCCTCCGGCAAGGGGTAGCCGAAGGCGCCCGTGGAAATGGACGGAAAGCCGATGGACCGTACGCCATGTTGCTCGGCAAGTCGCAGCGCATTGCGGTAGCAGTCGGCGAGCAACTCGGTGGCGGGCTC
Source organism: Pseudomonadota bacterium (assembly GCA_003242495.1). Lineage (GTDB taxonomy): Bacteria > Pseudomonadota > Gammaproteobacteria > Steroidobacterales > Steroidobacteraceae > Steroidobacter. The sequence goes on from QGUO01000148.1 coordinate 5,222, forward strand.
GTCATGGCCGTACACCGGTCCCAGGCAGTGGATCACGTGACGGTTGGGGAGGCGGTGTGCGCCGGTGATGACCGCCTGCCCCGGGCGGATCGGTGCGAGCGGCCGGCACTCCGCTTCCAGGCCCGGCCCGGCTGCGCGGTGCAAGGCGCCGGCGACGCCGCCGCCGCTGCGCAGTTGTGCGTTCGCGGCGTTCACCACGGCATCGAGGTCCGGCTGTGCGGCGATGTCGCCGACGATGCATTCGATGCTGACGCGTCCGATGTTGCGGCGTGACATGGCCGAGCGCGCTCGTTGCAAGGAGGGTTCCACGACCATAATCGCCGCGCCCGGGGCTGTCCAGGCGTGGGCGTCGGGCCGTCCTGGGCATCGTGGCGGCACATCGATGAACACCGTGCTGGTTGTGCCTCTGGTGGGGCCGCGCTGCGGGGTGCCCGTGTGCGTACCAGGCGACAGCGGTGTAAGCGGTTTGCTGCGACGGTGCCGACGCTGTCGCCTTTCAGCGGCAGGTGGTTCGCTGGGCGGCATCGGGGTAGAAGGGCGCCGCCGGCTGGGGCATGACCGCCGAGTCGGCCGACAAGCAACAAGAGGAAACCGCCATGAACAAGTCGATGCTTGCAGGAGTGGTGCTCGGCGCCGCGGTCATCACGGCAGGTGGGGCTGTCGCCGGATACAGGCTGCTCGATCGCCAGCCGACGTACGCCGAGGTACTGCACGTGGAGCCGATCACCGAGACGATCCGCACGCCGCGCGAGGTGTGCAACGAGGTCGCGGTGACGCACACGCAGCCCGTCAGGGACCAGCATCGCGTCACCGGCACGGTCGTGGGTGCCGTCGTCGGTGGTGTGCTCGGCAGCCAGGTGGGCAGCGGCAGCGGCCGCAAGATCGCCACGGCCGCAGGCGCCGCGGCCGGCGGTTACGCGGGCAATCGCATCCAGGGACGCATGCAGGAAACCAATACGTACACCACGACCGAGCAGCGCTGCGAGACGGTGTATGACACCCGCGAGGAACAGGCCGGGTTCCTGGTGCGCTATCGCCTGGGAGACCGGGAAGACACCGTGCGCATGGATCATGATCCGGGCGCGCGTATCCCGGTCGAGAACGGGCAGATCGTCCTGACGGCGAACGCCGCGGAGTAAACGTCCCGCTGTCCAGCCCTCCCCCGTATGCGGGGGAGGGTGTCCACTCCCCTCACGCGAGCGCAGCGACGTTTGCTCTGTCGCACCGGTGCTCGCCGAACCCGCCCGCCTGCAAACAGATGGCTTTCTCCAGCTCGCAGGTGACTGCCAGGCACCACTCGAATGATGTCGCGCCGGCAGTGATGGTTTCTCGTTGCCGGAGAAAACGCTGAACCGCTGTTTGCGTGGCGTGAGTTGCGCTGCAGAGCAAGGCTCGCGCATTTGCGAGCGTCCGCGCGGGCATTTCCGGTCGCCGCCGATTCGGAAAGTTCCCCGGCGATTCTTGAACGCAGGTCAATAAACAATATCGGCAGCGAGGATTTATTCCCGCTCCCGTCAAACGCATTCTTTCCCGCACCGATCGGCTCATGACAGATATTCAACGACTGGAGAATTGATATGAAGACCAAGAATGCGACTGTGCTGGGCATCGCCGCGGGCGCTTTGATGCTGAGTGCGCTGCCGGCGGCCGCCGCCGTCGAGGTTGGCTCGCAGGAAGTGAGCGTGTACGGCGGCTGGTCGTGGGGCGACGAGATCACCGACGCGGCGCTCGACGGTACGCGACCCAAGCTCGACGACGACGCGGTGTTCGGTGTGCGCTACGCCTACCACTTCACGGATCAGTGGGGCCTGGAGCTTTCGGCAGGGCACAGCCCCAATGCCGTGACCCGTCTCGTTGGCGGCGACACCGACCTCGACCTCACGACGCTCGATGTCAACGCGGTGTGGCACATCGGCACGCAATCGCCCATCGTGCCCTACCTGACCGCCGGCATCGGCTACGCGATCGCCGATCTCGATCGGCCACTGACCGGCGTGGTGAACGGCGCAGCCGTGTCGATCGATGATGACGATGGCTTCACGGCCAACGCCGGAGTAGGGGTGAAGTACTTCGCGACCGACGCCGTGGTGCTGCGTCTCGAGGCGCGCTATCGCTATCTGGACAAGGTCGTCGATGCGTTCGATCGTTCGCTGAGCACGGTGGAGACCACGCTGGGCGTAAGCTGGCAGTTCTGAGCCGGCGGTTCCGCGGGGCAGGCGGCCCCGGAGCCGCCTGCCCCTGGCGGACGTCGCAGGATGGCGCTAGCCTCGGACCGTGGCCGAACAGGAGGATGGCAGATGAGCGCATCACGCTTCGTATCGCCGACCCTGATGGCGGCGCTGGCCGGTGTGGCGACCGGCGCGCTGGCGCACCATGGCTGGACGGGCTATGACGACGACAATCCGCTCGAGCTGAGTGGTACGGTGATCTCTTCCAGCTATGCGCATCCGCACGGGTCGATCGAGCTCGAGACGCCCCGCAAGACGTGGTCGGTCGTGCTCGCGCCGCCCTCGCGCATGCAGCGGCGCGGCTTGAGCGCGGAAATGCTGGCGCCGGGCGTCGAGGTGACCGTGGTCGGATATCCGCATCGCACCGAAGACTCGGAGCTGCGCGCCGAGCGCATCATGGTCGACGGCAAGACCATCGAGCTGCGATAGGGCGACGCGCCACGGGCGGCGACATGCGGCTCAATGCGGATTTTTCCCGACGCGTCGTGGTGGATACGGCGCGCATGCAGTGGACGGCCTCGCCAAGTGCCGGCGTGGATCGCAAGATGCTGGACCGCATCGGCGGGGAGGTGGCGCGTGCCACGTCCATCGTGCGCTATGCGCCGGGAAGCCGCTTTGCGGCCCACACACACGGCGGCGGCGAGGAGTTC
>QGUO01000577.1 GCA_003242495.1 Pseudomonadota bacterium
ATGGCGTGCCGGTCGGCGGCGAGCTCGAGTACGTCGACGGCGGCACGCTCGCCCACGCGCTCGCCGGGCGTCAGGTACTGAGCTGAGCGGTCAGCGGCCCACACAGCGCACGCCGCTCGGCGCGTTGCGCGAGACCGGGCGAGGCCTGTCGAGCACCGGGTGCGCCCGCGCCTGCGGGCTGCGTTCGAGCCCGCCAGGTTGCGCCCTGCAGGTCGCCCGAGGGGTCACGGGCGGCGTCGTTCGTACTCCGGCGCCAGGTCGCGCATGATGTTCAGCAGGCGCTTGTAGCTTTCGTAACGGCGCGCCGCGATGTCCCCGGACTCCACCGCGGCCCTCACCGCGCAGCCCGGCTCGCGCAGGTGCAGGCAGTTGTGGAACCGGCATTGCGGGGCCAGTCCCACCATCTCCTTCCAGCCCTGCTGCACGGTCGCGTCGTCCACCAGGGCTGGCGCGTAATCGCGCACGCCCGGTGAATCGATGAGCTCCCCGCCGCTCGGAACTTTGAACAGCGCGGTCGACACGGTGGTGTGCCGTCCCTCGCCGGTGGCGTCCGAGAGCGTGCGGGTGAGGCGCCCGGATTCCGGGGCGAGCAGATTGGTGAGTGATGACTTGCCGACGCCGGACTGTCCGACCAGCATGGCGAGCTGGCCGTCGAGGAGCCCGCGCAGCGCGTCGATGCCCGCCCCGGTGGTCGCCGAGGTGCGCAGCACCGTGTAGCCCGCCTGCTCGTATTCCGCCAGCAGCTCCACGAACGGCGGTGTCGCCGCGTCCGGCAGGTCGGTCTTGCTGGCGACCACGGCGGCCTCGATGCCGGCGTAGGCGGCCCCGGCGAGATAGCGATCGGCCACGAACGGATCGGGGGTCGGTTGCGGCGCGACGATGACGGCGAGCAGCGAGAGATTGGCCGCGAGCGGCTCGGTGCGGCCGCGGCTGTCGGTGCGCGCGAACAGCGTGCGCCGCGGTGCCACGGCCACCACGCGCGGGGCGTCCCCGCGCGACGAGGGGCGCACGCGCACCTCATCGCCGCACACCACCGACAGGCGTCTGCCGAACAGCTCGGCCGCACAGCGCGTGCCATCCGGCATTTCGATGCGCACGCGACGCCCGAACGACTCGATGACGCGAGCCGGAATCTCCTGAGGCCTTGGCGTGCGGTTCATGCGTGGGCGGCGGCCGCTTGCTGCAAGCGGGCGATGCGCACGGTCGCGGGCGGGTGCGAGTCGTAGAAGGCCGAGTGCAGCTCGTCGGGTGTCAGCGTCGTGGCATTGTCGCGATAGAGCTTGACGAGCGCCTCGGCGAGATCGCGCGGGTCGGCGTAACGCGCGGCGAACGCGTCGGCCTCGAACTCATGCCGGCGCGACCACCATGCCCCGATGGGCGTGAGCGGGAATGTGAACACGGGCAGCACGAACATGAACAGCAGCAGCGCCGCGTGCGGTGAAGGCGTGGGCACCCCGAGCGCTTGATAGAACTCCGGCCAGGCCGCCAGTGCGCCGAGCAGGGCAAGGCCCGCCAGGCCCAGGGTGAGCGACAGGGCGATCCGGGCGCGTATGTGGTGCAGGCGGAAGTGCCCGAGCTCGTGGGCGAGCACGGCCTCGACCTCGGGCGGCTGCAGCCGCTCGATGAGGGTGTCGAAGAACACGATCCGCTTGTTGCGACCGACGCCGGTGAAATAGGCATTGCCATGCACCGAGCGGCGCGAGCCGTCCATGACGAAAACCCCCTTCGAGGAAAAGCCGCACTTCTCGAGCAGCGCCTCCACGCGCTGTTTCAGCTCCCCGTCGGCCAGCGGCTTGAACTCGTTGAACAGCGGCGCGATCACGCTCGGCCATGCCCAGGTGATCAACACCGTGAAGCCCACCCAGACGAACCAGGCATAGAGCCACCACAGGCGGCCGGCGCTGTGCATCAGCCACAGCACGACGAACAGCAGCGGGCCACCGAGCAGCAGCGAGAGCAGCAGGCTCTTGATGAGGTCCGCGACGAACAGGCCGGGCGTCATGCGGTTGAAGCCGAAGCGTGCCTCGATGCCGAACGTGCGTCGCAGGGACAGCGGCAGGCCGACGGCGGCGACGGCGAGCAGGATGGACAGCACGACCAATGTGCCGTGCAGGGTGGGCGGGAGCGCGAGTCGTTGCCACAGGGCGTCGAC
>QGUO01000149.1 GCA_003242495.1 Pseudomonadota bacterium
CCGAGGAGATTCGTGGTTCATGGCTGCACACTCGCGCTGCGCTCACTGGCCCCGACTCGCGTCCTGAGCTCGCGCACCCACCCGTTCACCTTCTCGTCCGGCACGAGTTGCAGATAGCGCTCGAACGCCTCGAGCGCGCGTTGCGGTTGCTGCAGATACAGATCGCACAGCACGCCGAGATTCAGCCAGGCATTTGCATGGCCGGGGTCGGCGCGCAGCGCCTCCCGGTACGCCGCCCGTGCCTCCTCGAACCTGCCCAGCCGACGGTTGACGATGCCGAGCTGGTTGAAGGCGGCGGCATGATCGGGGTTGCGCTGCACGGCCTGCTCGAGTGCGGCATGCGCCTCCTCCAGGCGATCGGTGCGCGCCAGCAATATGCCGAGATTGACCAGCGGCCCCGCGTATTGCGGATACTGTTCGGCGAGCGCGCGCAAGGCCGCCTCGGCGCCGGCGACATCCTCCGCTCCGGCGAGGGACAGGGCGCGCTCGAGCTCGCGGACGGCCGCTTCGGGAATGAGCGCCTGCGTCGCGTCATCGGCCGCCGCATCCGCTGCGACGCGTTCCTCGCGCAGTGGCGCCGAGCCGCACGCCGACAGCAGCAGCACGCCCGCCCAGAATGCGCTAGTGCATGCTCGATACATACTCGTCCCCAACTTCAGCCTTGCCCCAGCGCACCGGCATGAGCCGGGCGAGCTCCGCGAAGCTGCGCTGCACCCATTCGTCATAGATGCCCTCGGCCGCGCGCCGCGCGTTCGCCTCGTGCAACTCGATGGCCTGCTCCTCGAACGGGAAAGCCTGCTCCTCGAGCAGCACCTCGTATTGCTCGAGCTCCTCCTCGTCGAGATCCGTCGGGCGCTCCGATTCCATCAGGTCGCTGCCCAGCCGGCGATACATCTCGGCCATGCCATAGGTTGCCGCCGTGGTCACTTCCGCCACGCCGTAGTCGAGCGCATCGCCGTAGATGCCGAGCGCCTTTTCCATGGCCGAGCGCTTGGCTGCCAGCGAGCGATCCAGCGGCGCGACCAGGCGAATGGAGTTGAACATGGCCACGTGCGGCTCGGCGGTTTCCAGCATGGCGCGCGCCGCCAGGTACCGGCTGCGATCGGTGCGCTCGGCACCCGCATCCCGGTCAGCACGGATGATGGCTTCGATCCAGCGCGTCCGCTCCGCCACGTCGTCACGGGCGCGCGCCATGTCGGCGAGCCGCAGGCGCGCGTCCATGGCGGCGTCCAACGGTCGCGGGAACTGCTCGACATAGCGCTGGTAGGCGCGGCTTGCGTCGGCGTCCAGGCCGGCGCCGGCGTACAGCTCGGCTGCCTGCCACAACGCCGCACGACGTACGTCGGACGGCTCTTCGACGCGCGCCGCGATACGCTCGAACTCGGCTGCGGACTCGCCGGCACGCCCGCTCTCGAGGTAGGCGACCGCCAGCGAGCGGGTCACCTCGGGAGCGAGCTCGTGATCGGGGAAATTGCGCCGCAGGCCTTCGAGCACTCGTGCAGCGCGCTCCCACTGCGCCTCGCGCACCAGAATGCTGGCGGCATCGAACTCGGCCGTGGCGCGCACCTCGGCATTCGGCGCCAGCACTGCGACGCGCAAGAAGTCCTCGACCGCGCCCTGCGCATCGCCGGCTTGCTGCCTGGCCTCGGCCTGCCGGTAGATGGCTGCGGCCAGCCGCTCCTCGATGCCCGCGCGATCCGGGTCGCCGGATGGCAAGTATGACTGCACACGCACATAGGCCTGTTCCGCCTCTGCGTAACGGCCACGATCGAACAGCGAGTGGGCGAGCAAGGTCGCCGCCGTGCGCTGATGGGCCGGCTCGGCGGGCGGGTCGAGCTCGAGGATCTGCCGGGCCACCTCGATGGTGCGGTCGAACTCATCGAGCGCGAACAGCGCCTCGGCGGCCCGCGTGAGCACGCGCGAGGCTTCCGGATGCCGCGGGAAGCTCGTGGCGAACATGAGCGAGCTTTCGATCGACTGGCGATGCCAAAGCGCCGCCGCTTCGCCGTCCAGCGCCGGCCGATGCTTCTCGTAGGCGATCAGCGCCGCGTACCCGGCCGCGGCGGACTGTTGGTGCAGCGGGTAGTCGTACGCCGTGCGCTCGTACTCGTGGGCGGCCTCGGCGAAGCGCCCGGACTCGAACAGCACGTCACCAAGGGCATAGCGCGTTTGCGGCGCCTGGGGATCCTGCGGAAAGGAGTCCAACAGGGCGCCGTACCATCGTGCGGCGGCGCGATAGTCGTCCGCCGCACGGGTCTTCTGTGCCTGTGCGTGGTAATACACGGCCAGGTCCCGCTGGTTCGCCTTGAGCTGCTCGGCCACTTCCGGCGCCTCGGCCGGAGTGCGCGCCGCCCAGAACGCCGAGTCGAAGGCATAGCGCTCGACGAAGGCCTGCTTGCCGGCCAGCACCAGCGAAGCGAAGCCTCCCTTCTGATAAGCGTCGATGGTGCGCATCTGCAGCAACGGCGCGAAGCGGTCGTCGGGGCGGCGCTTGGCGAAGGCCTCATAGGCAAGCGCCGCGTCCTGATAGCGCTCCTTCTCGAGGTACAGGTTGCCGAGCGCTTCGTAGAGCACGTGCGCATAAACCGGATCGGCGCCGCGCTCGAGCAGCATGGCATCGAGAGTTTGCGGCCCGTCGAGGTCGGAAAACGCGATGGACATCACGCGCAGCGTGTCCTCGGTGAGCTCGCGCTCCGGGCGGGTCAGCGACTGCTGCTCACGCAGGCGGCCATCGGCCACCAGCACACGATCGAGCAGGGTCATGAAGGACGCCACGCTCTCCTCGCCACGGCTTTGCTTGAACAGCGACCAGCCGTGCTTGTAGAGGCCCTGCTCGTAGAAGCCCCCGTCCACACCGGCGGCGATCACCGCGGCATAGGCGTGCTCGGCGTCCCGGTAGCGTTCGGTGCTGAACAGGATCTCGCCGCGCCGGAACTGCGCCTCGGTGTACCAGGGGCTGTCCGGATGCTGCTCGACCAGCCGATCGAGCACTGCCAGGGCCGATTGCGGCTCGCCCGCCGCCTCGTAGGCGCGCGCCAGCTGGTACGTCACGTTGTCGCGGCGCTCGTAGCGCGGAAAGCCGTCGAGCAGTCCCTGATAGAGCTCGATCGCCTCCCGGAGGTCCAGACCCGGCGCAACCGACTCGCCTTCGATGCGCGCGCTTTCATCGGCTTCCACCTGCAGATCGCCGAGGCGGCGCATGGCCTCGGCGCGCAGGCTCGGCTGCGCGGCTTCGAGCTCGAGGAAGCGGCGGTACTGCTCGATGGCATGCTGTGGCAGCACGCCGCTCGGCGGATCGGGTTGCACCTCGATTTCGCGATCCTCGAGGTCCTTCAATGTGCCGGTCCGACGCTCTGCCGCGGTGACGGGCTCCAGGGTCACCAGCCCTCCGGCCACGGCGATCGCGCCCAGCAATGCGGCGCAGCGCGTCCCGGCGCCCGCCCTCATGGCACGGCTCCCGCTGCCGAGGCGCGATCGTAAATCGATGCCAGAGCGAAGCGCGCCTGCAACGAATAGGCGGCGAGCCGTTCCTTCTGTGCCTCGAGCTCCCGCACGGCAATCGCCGCAAGGTAGCGGTCGTGCGCCTCGGCCGCGGCCGCGACGCGCTGCCCGAGCTCGGCGATACGCGGCTGCAACTGGGCGACATGCGCGGCGAACCGGGCGGTCTGCGCCGGATACTCCTGGCGCGCACGTTCGACCAGCACCTGCGCACGACGCGCCTCCTTGTAGGCCACATCGAGCTCGCGCAGCTCCTTGCGGGCGCGCCACAGACGCGCCTTGTAACCGGCATTGAATTCCCACAGGAGCGTCCCGCGCAGCAAGCGCACCTTGTCCTGCATGTCCGCGACCAAAGGATCGCTCGGATCGGCCTGCGCCAGCACCCCGGCGATACGCTCGACCTTGTGCCACTGTTCCAGCTCACGCGCCGTGGCCAATCCGGCGATGTCGCCGTCGCGCTCGATGGCGGCGACGCGCGCTTCCAGCGCCACCTTGCGCTCCTCGAGGGCATCGAGGTCCACGCCGTCGAGCGTGGCCTGCATGGCGGGGAGACGTGCCGCATAGGCCCGCTGGCGCATGTCCACCATGTCTTCGAACGCTGCAACACTGAGTGACCACGCCTCGAGATTGCGTTGCATCAGCCGCAGATCGCGATAGTTCTTGAGTCCTTCCTGAAACTCGTGGGTGGCGAGCAGGTGATAGAGGTAGCGGGTCTCCGGCGCGTCCGGCAGCTCCCTGAGCTGCCAGTACCAACCGGCCTGATCGGCGGTGTCGTTCGCCAGAATGGCATCGAGCAGCCTCCCTGCGCGGATGGCCGCGATCGACTGGTCGATGCGCTCGGTTTCCGCCGCGAATGCCTGCACCGCGCGCAGGTAGTGCTCGATCGCCTGGGCGTTGGCATCGAGCTGGGCGTAGGCGTACGGGATGGCGAGATACGACTCCTGCACGGCTGCATCGAGCAGCCCTCGCCCATGCAACTCGAGCCATGGCGCGAGCGCCCGCTCGTAGCGTCCGAGCGCGGCATCGGCCCAGCCCGCACCGAGCAGGGCCTTGTTCGACATCGGTCCCTGCAGACGCACCCGTTGCAGCACCGCTTTCGCCTGCTCGGGGCGGTCGGCCTTCAGCCAGGCGAACCCCAATGCCAGATTGGCCTTGTCGCGCAAAGCCGCCATTTCCTCGCTGCTCGCGGCGAGCCGCCCGACTTCGTCGAGCAACTGGGCCGCCTCGTCCATGCGCTGCTGGCGAACCAGAGCCGCCCCGATGTTGAACCGCGCATAGGCCGACCACTCATCGTGCCGGCCGGACGGGGGCTGCCAGCGGTGCAGCGCACGGATTGCCTCGTCGTAGCGCCCCAGGTACATGAGCACCTGCGCTTCGAGCAGACGCCGCTCGGGCTCGAGCTCGCCGGGCAGCGCGCCATGGATCGAGGACAGTGCGCTCGCGGCCTGCTCGAGATAATCGCGCTGGTACCACACCTTGGCGAGGTAGAACCATGCACGGTTACGCACGTCGAGCGGCACGTTCTGGTCGAGCAAAGCCCGGAAGATGCGTCCCGCCTCTTCGTGCTGCCCGAGCGACAGGTACAGGCCACCCTTGAGCAACTCGGCTTCGAGCGGGTGATTGCTGAGCCGGCCGAACGTCTGCGCCGCGCCGAGGCGCGTCAGCGACTCGAGGTACTCGCCCTGGTAGAAGTAAAACAGCACCTCGCCCCAATGCAGGTCACGCACCGCCTGCGGCGTGCCAACCATCGCAACGGTGCCCGGCTGCTCGCGCGCGCATGCCGCGCCGCCCGTGAACGCCGCGCACCACGCGAACACGCCCGCAGCGCAGGCCACTGCTCGTCGCACACGTAGTGCGCCCGTTCGCGCGGCGCGTGTGGTCATGGGCCGACCCGCTCGTCGATCATTGCGACCGTGCCGCTCACGCCGCACCCCGCCCTGCAAATCATTCCCATTCCTTGATGATGAACTCGGGCTGCGCGCGCACCGCGCGGTCACTGATCTTCAGCTCCACGTACTTGGCGCCGACGCCTTTCTCGAGACGCACCGTCGCCCCGCGGCGATAGTCACGCAGGTTCGGTCCCTGGCCGGTGAAGAACGCCACGAGCTCATGCTCGCCCGCTTTCAAGTTGCCGATGTAGAGCCGATGCACGCCGCCCTTGAGCAGCGCCTGCGCTTCGCGTTCCGTATAGAGATAGTTGGCCACCTCCTTGTCGTCGATCATGAGCGTCACGGAGTCGAGCGCGAAGAATGCGCCGACATCCATCGACACGAACACCGCAACCTGGGTGTTGGCGGGGAACAGCAGCTCCTCCTCCAACACGAACAGCTCGCGATTCAAATCGAGCACTTCCTTCTTGAGCGCCTGGACCTCCTGGTCGAGGCTGCGGAACGCTTCTGCCGGCTCCTCACCCGCCGCGTGCGGCGGCGCGCCGACGGCTAACAGCGCCAGCATGGCGACGAGAGCACTTGTGACCCAGGCGCGCGCACCACTGCGCGCCGCTGCGCTGCGCGCGACAGGACGGATTGTGACGAATATGCTCATGTGACTGTTGCTGCGAAAAGCGGATGGTGACGTAGGGCCGAACGCCGCCGGACGAACACTCACTCGTTGAGGAGCTCGCGGAGCTTCTCGGCGTAGCGCTGTTCGTATCCCGGCTTGTAGCCGCTCGCTACATAACGCACGGCGCCGGCTCGATCGATGAGCACGGTGACCGGCAAGGTATCGACACCGTAGGCGCGGCTCACCTCCTTGCGTTCGTCGAGAAGCAACGGATAGCTGATCCTGAGCGTCGCCGCCATGTCGGCGGCGCGCGCACGGTTCTCATCCAGGGTCACACCGAGCAGCACCAGTCCGGCGCGCCGGTAGCGCGTGAAGAGCTCTTCGAGGTGCGGCATCTGTTCACGGCACGCACCGCACCAACTCGCCCAGAAGTTGATCAGCACCACTTCGCCGAGGTGCTCGGAAAGCCGCACGTTTTGGCCGGCGAGCGAACGCAGTGCGAAATCCGGGGCGGGCGGCCCGCTCGTCTCCGCTGCGACCGGCCGCCAGGCGCACAGCAAAGCGAATGCGCACAGCATTCCGCGGGCGAGTGTACGGACATCGCCGGGCCGCGAGTGCGTCGAAGAAATCGTTGGCGCGATCTGCAGCATCAGTGTCCGTTCAGTAGCGAGGACCCGCATATCGCGCCGGGCCCGGCCGCAGCCAACTTCGTCGCCGGAATGCACAGGATCGTCGGGTCAGCGACTGCCGTCGCCACCGGCCAGATACCCGGATGGACGACCCGCACCGTGGCAACCCCGCTGTCCTAGGACACCCCGTAGACCGGTGGCTTTGCGTCCCCACCTTTCGGTGGCTTTGCCTTTCGTATGGAATGCCGCAGGCATCGCGCTGCAGCACCGAATCACGAGAGCTAGGGTGCTATACACGCTGCGAATATGTCAACGAACCCGGTGTGACGGCGGCACTGCAAAACCGCCGTTGCATGAGACTTGCCGCACAGTTCAGAGCGTTGTCGGCGCACACAGACACTTTACAGGCTGCACGGCGCGCAACGGCTTCGTGCGACCGGACGGCTCGCTGGCGTCCGGCCGCACGAATGGAACGTTCAAAGCGGAACGCGCGCGGCGATGTAATCCGACGAGCGGGCCGTCGCCTTCCACACCGCAATCATTTCCGGCGTCGGCTCCTGCGCACTCGGTGCAGCCGTAGCGCCGTTCAGCTCGAGCGAGGCATCCGTCCTGTAGATGAGCGTACCCGCGAGCGCTGTCCCGAGCGCCAGGAGCAGGCTTGCGCCGATCGCGATTCGAGTTTTCATCATCATGAATCTCTATGGTCGATACGTGATAAGGAGATCAGACGAACAGCGGACGCTTGGCGCCGCCCGAGCCATCGGCCACCTGGATCAGCGGACGCTTGGCACCGCCCGAGCCATCGGCCACTTGGATCAGCGGACGCTTGGCACCGCCCGAGCCATCGGCCACCTGGATCAGCGGACGCTTGGCACCGCCCGAGCCATCGGCCACCTGGATCAGCGGACGCTTGGCGCCGCCCGAGCCATCGGCCACCTGGATCAGCGGACGCTTGGCACCGCCCGAGCCGTCGGCCACTTGGATCAGCGGACGCTTGGCACCGCCCGAACCATCGGCCACTTGGATCAGCGGACGCTTGGCACCGCCCGAACCGTCGGCCACTTGGATCAGCGGACGCTTGGCACCGCCCGAACCGTCGGCCACTTGGATCAGCGGACGCTTGGCACCGCCCGAACCGTCGGCCACTTGGATCAGCGGACGCTTGGCGCCGCCCGAGCCGTCGGCCACTTGGACCAGCGGACGCTTGGCGCCGCCCGAGCCGTCGGCCACTTGGATCAGCGGACGCTTGGCACCGCCCGAACCGTCGGCCACTTGGATCAGCGGACGCTTGGCACCGCCCGAACCGTCGGCCCACGCCACGCCGGCACCACAAACGAGAATTGCAATCGCGGAAACGAGCTTACGCATGACAAAATCCCTCCCCAGGGAAATGAGAAACCGTGCACACTCCGGGACCTGCA
>QGUO01000150.1 GCA_003242495.1 Pseudomonadota bacterium
TTGGAGAAGCAGCGCTGGCCCGAGGGCCCGCGTGTGCGCGGGCGTGTGCAGGGATCGGTGGAGAAGGCGCCGCCCCGACAGCGCCAGGCGTGCCGGGCGGGTGCCCGCCCGGCACGCGGAAGGTGGATCAGCTCGCCGCGGCGCTCTCCGGCTGCGTCGCGCGCAACCGCCGCCCCAGCGCGCCGAGGTTCTGCAGCGATTGCATGTGGAAGTGGATCAAAGGCAGCCAGCCCTTCTTGTGGAGCTCGAGCACCTGCCCGTCCTCCAGGGTGCGCATCTTCTCCGGATCGATCAGCCGGAAACCGCGCAGCGTGAACTGCTGCCCGTCCTCCGAGGTCGTACGCGCCACTTTCTCCTCGAGCATGCCATGGCTGTCGAGCCATTCGCCGAAGCGCCGCGCCTCCGCGAAGTCCGCCTGGAAGGTCTCGCTGAACTTCAACGCGCGCTCGAGAACCACGCTCGGCTTGCCGTTCACGAAGAACGGCTCGGCGGATTCGGACTCGAAGTGCTCCGCGCCCTCATCGACACAGAGCACGAGCTGCGTGGAGCCCGGCACCTCCGAGAAAATGAACGGGTAACGGCGCACATAAGCCGGAATATAGGTGCTCTCCTCCCAGCGCCCCTCCGCGTCCAGAAACAGGTTTTCGCGATCGCGCAGGCCGACGACCGCGAACGGCATCGCCGGGGAGTCACTGGTGAACACGATGGGATAAAAGCGTGCTGCCACCGCGAACTCCGAGACCGTGAGCACGATCGCATTGGTGTCGCGCGCGAAATTCACATCGGTACGCGGGCGCAACCCGGCCTTGGCGTGTCGGTTGGCATCGATCGGCACGGGATTGCGGTAGAACGGCGGGAGCTGGGCGGGCGCCGCGGGCGCTTGCTGCGAGGCTTCTTCTGTCATGATGTTCTCTTGGGTCGGTTTGCCGTCCGGCAACACGCCGGTACACCGCGCGCATTCTCTCCCCATTGGCCCCCGACGCCAAGCACCTGCGTCACGTCGACGGCCGTGCGCCACCGCGCCCGCCCTGCGGCACGGGAGCGCCTGCCCTGGTCCGCCAACATCACACGCGCCCTGGCGCCGCCACGCCGGCCGCAGCCCGCGCCGCACCCGCGGCGCGCACGCCGATGCGCTTGGCCAGGCGTCGCAGATTGCCGCGATCCATCCCGAGCGCCCGGGCGGCAGCGGCCCAGTTGCCCCCCTGCGCGGCAAGCGCCCGTTCGATGAGCCCGCGCTGGAACTCGACGGTCGCGGCGGCCAGGCTGCGTCCCTGGACATCGACCGGCAGCTCCGGTCGAGGCGCCGACAGCGCCTGCTGCACAGGCGGTTCGGGCAAATCGAGGTGACGCCGCTCGATCGTGACGATGCGATCGCTGCCGCGCCCTTCCGCCGTGGCCTTCAACGCGGCGCGACTGACGGTATGCTCGAGCTCACGCACGTTGCCGGCCCAACGCGCCGACAGCAAGGCCTGCTGCGCATCGGGCGCCAGCCTCAGCCCGCGCAGGTGCAGACTGGCGCGATTGCGCTCGAGCGCGTTGCCGGCGAGCAGGAGTATGTCCCGACCGCGCTCGCGCAACGGCGGCACGTGCAACGGATAGATGCTGACACGGTGATACAGGTCGGCACGGAAGCGTCCGGCCCGGACCTCCTCGGCCAGGTCCCGGTTGGTGGCGGCGACGATGCGCACATTCACCTTGATGTGCTCGTCCGAGCCGACTCGCTGGATTTCGCCGCTTTGCAGGGCCCGCAGCAGCTTGGGCTGGGCGGTCAACGGCAGCTCGCCGATCTCGTCGAGAAACAGCGTGCCGCCATCGGCGATCTCGAACTTCCCGCGGCGGCTCGACGCAGCGCCCGAGAACGCGCCGGCCACGTGGCCGAACAACTCGCTTTCTACCAGCGACTCGGGCAATGCCGCGCAGTTCACGGAAATCAGCGGCCGGCCGCTGCGCTGAGAACCGTAGTGAATGGCGCGCGCGACCAGTTCCTTGCCGGTGCCGGTCTCCCCCGTGATCAGCACGGTGAGATCGCTGGCCGCAACGGTGGCGATCTCCTTGAGCAGCGCCCGCATGGGGGCACTGCGCCCGATCAGCTGCTGGTCCGGCCGCAGCTCTTCGAGCAAGGCGCTGCTGACCAGCTGCTGACGCTCCATCGCGTCCTGCAGTCGCGACAGCCGCCCGATGACCTCGAGACAGGCGCCGGCGAGATCCGCGCAGGTGCGTAGCGCGGCGAGTGCCTTCTGATTGAACGTGCCGCTGCGCAGCGCATCGATCGTCATGATCCCCAGCGGCCCGGCGCTCCCGCGGATCTGCACGCCCGCACAGTCGTGCACGTGCAGGCGGTCGGCGACATTGGGAATCAAACCGTCGAAGGGATCGGGCAGCGGGCTGTTCGCCGGAAAGCGCAGCGCTCCGGTCGCGCCCATGATGGCCTGCAGACGTGGATGTTCCGCCAACGGGAAACGCCGCCCCAGAGTGTCGGGGCTCAGACCGAGCACCGCGATCGGCACCAGGTCCGTCCCGCGAAGCAGCAGCAGGGCGCAGGAATCGGCATGCGTGAGGTCCTTGAGCACCTGCAGCCACGGCTGCCAGGACACGGAGGCGTCGTCTTGGAGCGCCTCGCGCAGCACTCTTTCACAGGCGGCGATCAGGGGAGTCATATTGACTCAATCATGTCATATCGACTCGCCGGAGACCAGAGTCTTTTTGACATCCCGGCGCTTCGGCCCCGACAAATTCAGGGCTCTAAGGCCGGCATGGAGATTGCTACAGGGAGGTCGTATTCGTCCCTTGTGCAAAGAGTGATTCGAGTCTCCATGTTGAAGCCAGAACAGATCGCCATCGTCAAGGCCACCGCGCCGGTCGTCGCCCAGCACGCAGAGCGCATCACCAACGTGTTCTATCCTTTGATGTTCGAGCGCTATCCCGAGGTGCGCCAGGTCTTCAACCAGGCGCACCAGCATGGCGGCACGCAACCGCGCGCGCTGGCCAATGCCATCGTGGCCTACGCCAGCAACATCGAGAACCTGGACGCGCTGCGCGGCGCCGTCGAGCGCATCGTGCACAAGCATGTGTCGCTCAACATCACCCCGCCCCAATACCGGATCGTCGGCGAATGCCTGATGGAAGCCATCGGGCGCGTGCTGGGCGACGCCGTGACCTCCGACGTCGCGGCCGCATGGTCCGCGGCTTACTGGCAGCTCGCCGAGCTGCTGATCGCCGCGGAGGAGCGCGAATACCAACGCAAGGCCGCCGCGCCCGGTGGCTGGCGCGGCACACGTCGCCTACGCGTGCTCGAGCGCAAACGTGAAAGCGAGGTCATCACCTCGTTCTGGCTCGAGGCGGCCGACGGCGGCGCACTGATGGATTTCGAGCCGGGCCAGTATCTGGGTCTGCGTCTCGACATCGATGGCGAAATCGTGCAACGCAACTACAGCCTGTCCGATTCCCCCAATGGACGAACCTACCGGATCTCCGTGAAACGCGAGCCCGGCGGATTGGTGTCGAACTTCCTGCACGATCGGGTGCAGCCGGGATTCGAGCTCGACGCGTTCGCGCCCGCCGGCGAGTTCACGCTCACCGACAACTCCGACCCGGTCCTGCTGCTCACCGCCGGGGTCGGCCAGACGCCGGCCCTGCCCATGCTCGATCGCGCGCTCGCGCGCGGCCGGCAGGTCGTGTACCTGCACGCCGCTCTCAACAGCGCCGTGCATGCCTTCCGCGAGCGCATCGACGCCCTGGCTGCGCGTCATGCCAACTTGCGGCATGCCTATATCTACAGCGAGCCACTGGCCGAAGATCGGCCGCATCATCGCGGTCTGGTGACTCGGGAGATCCTGCAGCAATACGCGCCGCGGGACGCGGAGGTGTACTTCCTCGGCCCCAAGCCCTTCATGGTGCAGGTCAATCGCATGCTGCGCGAGCTGCGCTTCGCCGCCGAGCGCATCCGCTACGAGTTCTTCGGCCCGTTGGAGGCCCTCGACTGAGCATCGATCGCCGGCCAGGGATGGCCACGATCGCGGCATTGCCGCGGGATACCTCGTGCCGCGGACGCTACGGGAAGATCCGACTGGACACGCGCACACGCCCTCGGTTGAACTGGCGCACCGTTGCATGCTGCCGAGAGCATTGCCGATGAGAAGCGTTCGCATCGTCTGGAGTGCCTGGGCGCTCGCCTTCGCCAGCTGGATGATGCCTGCGCTGTCGCAAGCGGTGCCGGCCTTCGCCCGGCAGTACAACGTGAACTGCGTGGTCTGCCACGATGCCTTTCCGCGACTCAATGCCTTCGGCGAAACCTTCGCCGCGGACAACTACCGGATGCCGAACTGGCGCCAGACCATGATGGAGCTCGGCGATGAACGGCTGGCCCTGCCCAAATCCCTGCCGCTGGCCATTCGCGCACAAGCGTTCGCGCAGGCTCGCGAGGGCGAGGAGATCGATCCGGCGACCGGTCCGACCGGCAATGCGTCGAGCTTCGACTTCCAGACCCCCTACCTGATCAAGCTGATCTCGAGCGCGCCGCTGTCGGAGCACATCACCTTCTATTTCTATGGCATTTTCGCCGAGAAGGGTCGCAATGGCGAGACTCTCATCGAGGATGCCTGGTTTCGCCACGACGATGTGTTCGGCTCGGGCGTCGGCGCACAGCTCGGACAGTTTCAGGTCTCCGACCTGATGTTCCCGCGCGAGCTCCGGCTCACTTTCCAGGACTTCTACGCATACCGCGCGGCGGGCATCACCTACGACCGTGGTCTGATCCTCGATCGCGGGATCGGCCCCGTCGACCTCGCCCTCGGCGCCGTCAACGGCAATGGCATCGAACAGAACTTCGACATCAACAGCCCCGGCATCCGCCGGCCCGACCGGATGTTCGACAACGACTCCCGCAAGAGCCTGTTCGGTCGCGTCGGGTTCGACGTTGGCGGAGTCAATCTGGGCATCTTCGGTCTGACCGGTGAGCAACGCAGCGCTACGGGCTTTGCGGGCGCCGACATCGGCAACCGCGACACGGACAAGCGCATCGTGGGCCTCGACCTGTCCGGCAGTCTCACGTCGCGCACCTACTGGTTCGTCCAGGGCCTGTGGAACGAATGGCAGGCATTCCTCGATGTCGCGCCGCAACGCGATTTCGACTGGTTCGGCGGCTTCGTCGGCGTCGATCACCTCCACAGCGATCGTTGGACGTTCTCCTTGTTGTACAACTATGCCGAAGCGGACGACTTCCGCGACACCGGCACGATCTTCGAGGGCATCGCGATCAACGCACTCACGCTCGGGGCCTCGTACTATTTCATGCGCAACCTCAAAGGCGTGCTCGAGGTGAACATCGACTTGCTCGGCAAGGATCGCGGCGGACCGCCGTTCGTCGGTCATCAGACCCGGGAGCATTACCTGTTGGTCGGCTTCGACGCCGCCTATTGAGCCGCCCCTCTTCCCCTTCGTGACGTGCCAGGTGGGATCGAAGGCGCGCCCGGTGGTCCGCCCGGCAGGCGCGCACGATGAGCACTGACCTGCCGCTTGTCCCCACCTCGAGGCCCTCCCGGCGTGACTTTCTCCCTGGAGATGGGGCGCTGGACACCGATCCGGCACGGCCGCGCGCGGCCTTGCGTCGACGGTCCAAGGACCGCCTGCAGCGGCTTCGCCCGCCCCGAATCGCCGCGCTACCCGCCGGGCTCGCGCACCAGCAGGACGGGGACGGGTGCGGATCTCAGGACCTGCTCCGCATCGCTCCCCATCACCAGGCGGCGCACCCCGCGGCGGCCATGCGTGCCCATCACGATGAGGTCTGCCGGCCAGCGCGCCGCCTCTTCGAGTATGCCGTCGGCGGCGGCGCCGGCGATGGACTCGACCATGCTGGTCTGTACCTCGAGACCGTCCGTGCGGGCGCTCGCTTCGGCCTCCTCGAGTATCTTGGCCCCGCTTTTCCGGAAGGAGTCGATCAACTGCTCGTAATCATAGACCGCGTCAAAGGCGCTGACGGCGATGTGCGGATTGACGACATGCACCAGGCGCAGCACGGCCCCTTGGCTCTGGGCGAGCTTGACCGCTTCGGCGAGCGCTCGCTTGGACGCCTCGCTGCCATCGACGGGAACCAGGATCTTCTTGTACATGCCGGGCGTCCCCTCTCCTTCAGTGATTGAACATGGCACCGCGCCACCACGTGAGCGCGTCCGTCCATAGGATTGGCCATAAGGCGCGGCGGCCGTCATACGGAGATCCGCGTACGCGGCGTTGGACGCGCGGCCCGGGAACCGGCGTGACGGTCCGCGCCGCACACGCGTGGCGCCGACACGCCCACCGACGCCCTGATCCCCCACGCAGACAGGCTCGCAGAGCGCGGCCCGGAGCGCCCACAAGCCCAGCGACGAAGCAGCGACAGCCTGTTAGGAGAGCCCGCTCGACACTCTCGTCGACGGCTCAGTTCGCCAGCGCCGTCTCCCAGTCGAGCTCGCGCTGCAGTTCGAGCGCCTGCTCGAGATGCGCCTCGATGACGGGGGCGGTGGCGGACGCGAACTCGCGCAGTGACGCCTCCTCGCACACCTCCACGCAGGCCTGCATCAACAACAGCGCTTCGGCGTGCGCCACCACCTGCACCTGCAGGAACTGCTGATCGAAGGTGCCCTCGGGCGCGGCACTCAACGCCTCCAGCTTGCGCTGCTGGCCAAGGTGCAACTGCGGCGACGGCACCTCCAGGCCGGCGGCCTGCGCCGCCGCCATCAATGCCTCGGTGCTGCGTGTGTGATCGATCACCAGGCGCTCGCCGAACTCCGCGACCTCGGTATGTTGTGCCCGCTCGGTCGCCAGCGTACCGCTCTCGCGCTCGAACTCATCGGAGCTCGCCGCCATGGCGATGAAGTCCTGGTCCGTCATGGCCGTGTTCAAAGGGGCGCTTTCCTGGCCGTGCGCACAACAGACGTACGCCACACCCAGCGCACAGACTTTCAAGACATTGCGGTAATGCATGGTCGTCTCCTGCCGTCGGTCAGGGAACCGGCTCGATGATGAGCTCGGCCACGGGCTCCTCGGGATCGAACTTCCACAGGCCGGGGGCATCGCCCGCATCGCTCAGTCCCTGGTGCGGCCGGACCGTCCCATGCTCAGGATCGCGCTCGGTGCCTCCCATGGCGATCAGATCATCGCCGCTCTCGTTGTTGTTCTCCGTGCCCGCATCCCAGGCGAACAGCTCCACTGTGCGAGGGCCGGTGAGCGCGAACGCATCGACGTCCTGGATTCCGGCGAAGCCATCGTTGGTGTGCGCCAGCATGAACGCGCCGGAGATCAACGGATTCTCCGGGGTCACCTCGAGAATCACGCTCACCTCGCCGCCTGGCTGGACCGGCAGGCCAATCGCCACCGCGGCGAACGCGCCGTCTAGCCGCGTGGTCGCATTGGAGCTCAGGAGTGCGACATTCCCTTCCTCGGCCAGCCGCTCGAGCTCGAACGACGCCGGCTGCCCCTCGACGAACAGCGGCGGGGCGCCCGCGCTGTGCGCGATGAACACGCTCGTCGAGAAAGGTTGACCGGCCGTCAGATTCCGGTAGGTGATTTGAACGCGCCGGACATCCTCCGTGGCATCCTGCGCGCCCACCGCGGGTGCCAGCGCGGTCGCGGCCAGCGCCGCGGCGAGCGTCAAGGTCGATTTCGCGCACATGGGTCAGGCTCCTCCTCGCGTCAAGGACTGCAGTTCCACCGACAGCGCGAGCGAGACTCGATGGAGCGGCCGCGCCCGCGCGAGGGCTAACGATTCATGGCGCCCTGCATGTCCCGCTGCTGCGGAACAATGGAAAACTTGAGCAATTTTCCTCCTGTCCCGCAGCGCACCCGTCCGGACGCTGCTTCAGCCGACGCCACCGCTCATGAACGCCAAGCCCGCCCCACCGAGAGCACCGTCCCCGCAGCGCTATAGCATTGCACCGGCCCGCTTGAAGGCGGTGCTGCGCTTCATGGATGCCCATTTCGCCGAGCAACTGTCATTGCGCGACCTGGCGAAAGTGGCCTGCCGCAGTCC
>QGUO01000151.1 GCA_003242495.1 Pseudomonadota bacterium
GCCAGCAGCTGGTCCTCTGGCATCGCAGCGCCATCGACTGGGGTCCGTTCGGCTCGGCGGCGCGGATCCTGGCGCGCCTGCGCGCCACCCGGCGCGGGGAGATCGTGCTCATGCACGACGGGCGCAACCGGCACAACCGGCCGGCCGAGCTTCTGCGTGTGTTGCCGGATTTCCTGCGCGAGCTTCACCGGCGTGGCCTGCGGGCCGCACCGCTGGACAGCGACGCGTGATCCGGTCGCGGAGCCGGCGCCCCTCAGATCGCGCCCTCCTGGCGCAGCCGCGCGCGCTCCTCGACTGACAGCCCGAGCAGCGAGCCGAGCACTTCATCGGTGTGCTCGCCGAGCTTCGGGCCCGCGCGATCGGTGCGTCCCGGCGTCTGCGCGAGCAGCGGCGCCATGGCCGGAACCTTGAGCGGCCGGCCGTCGACCGTGACGTCCTGGAACAGCCCGCGGGCGTTGAAGTGAGGATCGGCGACCATGTCCGCCACGCTGTTGATCGGCCCGCCGGGCACGCTGGCGGCATCGAGCGTGGCGAGCACATGCGCGGCGGGATGTGCGCTCGTCCAGGCGGCGATCGCGGCGTCGATTTCCTGCTCGTGCGCCACGCGTCCGGCGTTGTTGGCGAGGCGCGGATCGTCCGCCAGGTCCGGCCGGCCGATGGCGTGCATCAGGCGCCGGAACAGCGAATCGGCGTTCGCGCCGATGACCACGTACTTCCCGTCGCTGCAGCGATAGGTGTTCGACGGCACGATGCCGGTGATGGTCGAGCCCGACGGGCCGCGCACCACGCCTGCGCCGTCGTACTCCGGCACGACGGCCTCGAGCATGTTGAACACGGACTCGTAGATGGCCGCATCCACCACCTGCCCGCCGGCGGCGCGCCGTCGCAGCCGGGCGACCATCGCGAGCAGCACGCCCAGGGCGGCGTGCAGGCCGGCGAGCGAATCGCCGAGCGAAAGATTGGGCCGCACGGGCGGGCGGTCCTCGAAGCCATTGAGATAACGCAACCCGCCCACCGCCTCACAGACCGAGGCGAACCCCGGCTTGGCGGCATAGGGCCCGCTTTGTCCGTAACCGGAGATGCGCGCGTAGATCAGCTCGGGGTTGAGGACTTTGAGCGCCTCGGGCCCGAGACCCCATTTCTCCATGGTGCCGGGCTTGAAGTTCTCGATGAGCACGTCGCATTTCACCGCGAGACGCCGCAGCAGCCCGCGTCCGCCCTCGGTGTTGAGGTCGATGGTCACCGATTTCTTGTTGCGCGCCAGGCTGTACCACCACAGCGAGGTGCCTTCGCGCAACACCCGCCAGTTGCGCAAGGGATCGCCGCCGCGGGGCTCGACCTTGATCACCTCCGCGCCGAAGTAGCCGAGGATGCATCCGGCGAACGGGCCGGCGAGCAACTGCCCGACTTCCAGGACGCGGATGCCGTCGAGGGGGCGTGAGCCGGGAGAGCGGGGCTGTGTCATCGGGCTTTCCGGGTGTTTGACTTAATCGCTGCGCACCGGGCTCGCGCCGGCATCGGTGGATCGTCCGCAGGCCGGCAGCGAGACACAGTGCACAGTCCCGACGCGCGGAAGCAGACGTCGAATCGATGCGCTGGCACATTGCCGAGTCTTCCAGCCGCGGACCGAGCGATGGGCGCGCGCGCAACCAATACCAACACGTCTTCCGCGGCGAGCCGCAGTGCAGACGGCCATGACACACACGACACCCGGGCGAGGTATCGCCCCGGGATGGCCATGCGCATGGGCATCGGCTTCGCCGCGCTCGCCATCACGATTTTCGCCGCCAACCTGATCACTCAGCAAGGCACGCGCGAGGCCCGCGAGCGCATGCACCAGCTCGTGATGCAGCATGAACCCCTGGTCCGGGCCACCGAGGCGCTCGCCAATGCCGTCGTGGCGTACGAGCGCACGCTGCTGGGCTACACCGACGGGGCCATCACCCTCGAGCAGGTCGGCGTGGTGTCCGAGCGCCTGGACGCCGCCGCGGCGGCCTATGTCCGGGTGGCGCCGCGGGTGGACGAGGAGCCGTCCGCCCACCTCGAAGCCGGCCTGCGGGCATACCGGGCGGCAGGCGAGGAACTGGTCGCACTCAACACGGTGCGCCGCGCCCGCGCCCGCGAGTACTGGACCTCGTTCCGGCAGTACCATGCCCGGCTGCGGATCCAGCAGGAGCACCCCCCGCGCTTCGCTGCCGCGGCGGCCGCCGGCGAAGCGTTGCTGGCCGCGGTGCGCGCGCTGGAATCGCTGCGCGGCACGGTGGGCACTGCGATCACTGAACTCGATCCGAGCCAGCGCGAGGCGGTCGAGGCGGGCGAAGCGGCCTTTCTCACGCTGCTCGATGCGCACGCCGCCACGCTCGCCACCTGGCAGGGCGAGGCCTGGCTGGAGGGCATGCGCGCCGACTTCGTGCGGCTGGTGGGTTTGCGGCGCAGCATGTTCTCGGCCATCGATGCCGTCGGGCGCAAGGTGGCGGCGTTCCGCACCCAGGGCACCGAGATGTCGAGCCATGTGCTCACGCAACTGGTCGAGCCGGCGCGCCGGGCGCTCGCCCATGCCGACAGCGTTGCCGTGCACGCCGCGGCGCGGGCGGATCGTCAGCTCGCCTGGGCGAGCGTGGCCGTGCTCGCCCTGTTGTTGCTCATTTCCATCGCGACCGTCACCAGCGTGACCCTGCCGGTGCGCAGGTTGACCGAGGCCACACGCAAGCTGGCGAGCGGCGCGGTGCGCACGCGCGTGCCGCGCGGCGGCGTGCGCGAGCTCGACGTGCTGGCGGCCGCATTCAACCGCATGGCCGAGGAACTCGAGCAGGCGCAACTCGCCGTGCGCAGCCACCAGGCGCTGCTCGAGTCCAAGGTGGAGGAGCGCACCCGCGAGCTGCAGCACCTGGCGGACCACGATCCGCTGACACAGCTGCCGAATCGTCGGCAGCTGTTTGCGTATCTCGACGCGGCCCTCAAGCGGGCGCGCAGCAGCGGCAAGCGCGTGGCGCTGTTGTTCCTGGACCTGGACAATTTCAAGACCGTAAACGACAGCCTGGGCCACGATTTCGGCGACCAGGTGCTCAAGGCGGTCAGCCGGCGGCTGCGCGAGAGCGCCGCGCTCGAGCGGGCATTCAGCGCCCGGCTGGGCGGCGACGAGTTCACGGTGGTCTGCGAATCCATCGAGAGTCTCGCGGAAGTCGAGCGCCTGAGTGCCGCCGTGCTCGAGGAATTCCAGCCATCGCTGTCCATCTATGGCCGCGAACTGCGCTTGAGCGTCAGCGTCGGCGCCTGCATCTACCCCGACCACGGCAGCGATCCGCAGGGCCTGTTGCGGGCCGCCGATGCGGCGTTGTTCCGCGCCAAGGAGCTGGGCCGCAACCGCGGCAGCCTGTTCGCGCCCGAGCTGCTCGAAGCCGCCTCGTCGCGCTTCCGGCTGGAGCAGGCGCTGCGACGCGCGGTCGCGCGCGGCGAGTTCGACCTCGTGTACCAGCCCCAGGCATGCTTCGAGACACTCGGCACGCACGGCGTGGAGGCATTGCTGCGCTGGCATCAGCCGGATGGCCAGATCGTCGCCCCCGGGGACTTCATGGCCGCGGCGGAGCAGTCGGGCCTCATCGTGGAGATCAGCGACTGGGTGCTGCACACTGCGTTGCAGGCGGCGGCGGGCTGGCATCGCGGGGCATGGCCGGCCGCGCGCGTGGCGGTGAACGTCTCCTCGCAGCAGTTGATGAACGGCGACTTCGTGCAGCGGCTGAACGCCTCGTTGATGCGTTTGCGCCTGCCGCCCGAGTGCCTGGAGCTCGAGCTGACGGAAACCGTGCTGCAGACGGGGCCGGCAACCATCTCGGCGCTGCACGAACTGCGCGAGCTGGGGGTGAGCATCGCGCTCGACGACTTCGGCACCGGGTACTCCTCGCTCACCTCGCTCGAGCAGCTGCCCCTCACGCGCGTGAAGATCGATCGCAGCTTGATCGCCAACGTGGACACGGGCGAGCGCTCGCCTGCCATCCTGCGCTCCATCATCGGCCTGTGCCACAGCCTGGGTCTGCGGGTCACCGCCGAGGGCGTGGAACGCACGTCGCAGCTGGGCATGCTGCTGCAGGACCGCGGCGTGCAGGTGCAGGGCTTCCTGGTGAGTGCGCCGATCAATGCGGCCGAAGTGCCGCGCTTCGTTGCCGCTTCGCGCGCCCGTCTCGAGGAGCTGCTGGTGGCCTCCGCGCCGGTTGCGCCGGCCAGCGGCCCGCAGGTGCGGCCACTGCGCCGCGTGCGACGCGAGCGCTCCTGACGGGCGCAGGCGGCGTCGGCCGCCACCCGGGCCTGCGCGGCGCACGTGATGGCACCCGCGCGGCCGGGCGTCATCACGGCGCGGTATTCATCCCGAGGGTGGTGGGCGCCGCCGCCGGCGGGCCGATGCGGGCGATCCAGGTGTCGGTCGCCTGGGGCTCACCCGTGCTCAGCCAGGCGAACACCACGCTGTGCCACAGAATGCGTTGCACGTAATTGCGCGTCTCGTTGTACGGGATGTTCTCGATCCACACATCCGAATCCAGCGCGTGCGGGGGCAGCCAGCGGGTGGCGGCTCCCGGGCCGGCGTTGTAGCCGGCAAGCGCCACGATGGTCTGGCCGTCGAAGCGATCCAGCAACTGACGCAGGTGCGCGGCGCCGAGCGGCACGTTGACCGCGGGATCCAGGAGGTCGGCGCGGCTGGGACGTGGCTTGTTCCAGGCTCGTGCCGTGCGGCGCGCCGTTTCCGGCAGCAGCTGCAGGAGGCCGAGCGCGCCGGCGCTGGAGGCCGCATCCGGCCGATAGAGGCTCTCCTGGCGCATGACGGCATAGATGAGCTCGGGCTGGAGCTTGGACAGCCTGGCGGCAGCGGCCACTTCGGCATCGAACGGTCGCGGGTAAAGCAGGGTGTAGTCGTTGAAGATGCCGTTGCGCGTGGCCGTGGCGACCGCCATGTCGTGCCAGCCCCACTCGGCGGCCAAATGGATCGCCTGCAGGCGCGCATCCTCGGAAAGTTGATCGTGTCCGTAGGACCACTCGGCCGTTGCCGCGACCGGCAGCCGGCTGCGGAGCAGTTCCTGCGCGCGCACCAACGGCGGCAACTGGGCGATCTCGGCGAGCCGCGTGGGATCGCGCGGCAGCGGCTGCACCGTCGGTTGCACGGGCTCGCCCAGCCGCGCGGCCGCCATGGCCGAGTAGTAGTTGTCATCGATCAGGATCGAGCGCCAGAGCTGGCGCGCGAGTGCGTAGTCGCGGGTTTCCGCGGCGGCGCGCGCGCTCCAGTACCGCCACCGAGACGTGCCGCGCAGCTCATCCGACATGGCGGCGATGACACGCTGCGCCAGCGGCCAGTCGCCGGCCCACAGCGCCGCACGCGCCTGCCACTCGAGCGCGTAGTCATCGAGGTCCTCGTCCGCCACGCGTGCGAAGTATTTCAGCGTCTGCGGATGGCGGTCCCAGGACAGCGCCAGGGCGAGCGTGACGGCCAGGCGGCTCGCCATGCGCCGGTCCAGGTCGCGAGCGCGCACCAGCTTCTCGTAACGGTGCAGGGCGTTGGCAGGGTTGGTGCGCGCAAAGCGCTCCCAGGTCGCGAGCAGTGCGTCGGGGTCGACGCTGCGGTCGGGGTTGGCGATCAAACCATCGATGCCCTGTTGCGGGTTCGCGAGCAGCGAGGCCCATTGCAGCAGCGGCGCGGCGCGCTCCTTCGGCAGCTCGGCGGCAATGGTGCGCGCAAAGGACAGGTTGCGCGCTTCGAGTGCGCGGCGCACCCGCTGCTCGATGAGCGCGGGCGTGAGCGCTCCGCGTTCGCGCAGCCAGTCGAAGGCGCGGCGGCACGGCATGATGCTGTGTGGCGTGAGCCATTGGGCGGAGATCTCGCGCACCAGCCCGGCGGTGCGGCCGAGCTCGATGCGCGCCGTGAAGCTGTGGCAGCGCAGTGCGTCGCTTGCCAGGTCGTCGACATAGTGCTCGAGGAAGGTTCGCCACTGGCCGCGCTCTGCGAGGTTCTCGAGCCAGGCGCGGCGCAGCTCGCGTGCGACCGGCTCGTCCCCGTAGTAAGCGAGAAACGCCGCCGCACGCTCGTCGACCGCCGCCGGGCCGGCCGACTTCCCCGGCAGCGCCCGGCGGATGCGCGCGGCCTGCAGGTATGGATAGAGCGGGTAGTTGCGCAGCGCTTCGCTGTCGCGGGATGACTCGGCGTTGCCGCTCGTCACGCTGCGCCAGGCGTCGAGAAATTCCGCGCGCACGGTTTCGAATGGATCGTTCTGCGCGACGAAGTCGCTGCCGCGTGCCGCGGTGGAACAGACCCAGGCGAGGATGCCGAGGACGAAGGCGATGACAACGTCGGATCGCAGAGCGTGGGGAGCGTGGGCCATGCGTCCAAGCCTAGCGAATCTTTGCCGCCGGACGCCATCGTGGGTGATTGCGGACATCTCCGACGCACAGCCGGCGGAACCCTCGCGCCGTGACGCACGTTGCTCCGCGCGAAGCACGGTCGGATGCGCGTATTCGCATGAACGTCCTCGACTGGCTGGCCGGCGAATCCATGCGAATCGCTCCATGGGAGGCGGCCTTGCGTCTGGCGATCGCCGCGGTGTTCGGCGCCATCGTCGGCATGGATCGGGAGCTGCGCGCGAAGCCCGCGGGCCTGCGCACGCACATGCTGGTGTCGCTGGCGGCAGCCCTTTTCACGCTCATCACCCTCGAGCTGTATGGCGAGGTCGCGCAAGTGCACCGCACCTGGTCGGCCGACCCCATTCGCGTCATCGAGGCGGTCACCGCGGGCGTGGCGTTTCTCGCGGCCGGCGCCATCATCCGTGGGCGGGGCGGTGTGGAGGGCCTGACGACCGGCGCCAACATGTGGTTCGCCGGCGCGCTGGGCGTGGCGTGCGGCGGCGGGTACTACACGCTGGCGTTGATCGGCGCGCTGTTCACGCTGGTCATCGTCATCGTGCTCGGTTGGCTCGAACGCCGGGTCTTGCACAAGCACCGCCGCGATCGAGAAAGGCTCTGACCGTCACTCGTCATCGACGCCTGGGTGGCAGGCTCCCGGTCCCGGGACACAGGTTCTCGCTGGGCTCTCCAGGGAGGATCGTGGCGCCCCGGGACATCAGCGCCCTGATCCAGGCTTCGCCCCTATCCTACGCACGAACGCCCGGAACTCGCGCGGATTGCGCACGGCCTAAGCCCTCAGTACTGTAGAGACTGCCGGTTACCGAGGAAGTCACATGTTCAGCCGTGGTTCATTGAAAGGCTTGGCCATTGCCCTGGCCGCCATCCTGGTCGCTGGCTGTGCCACCACCCGCGGGCCGCAGACCCGCATCGACTACGATCGCTCGGTCGACTTTTCCGTATATCGCACCTTCGGCTTTCCCGAGGAAACCGGCACGGACCGGGGCGGTTACTCGACCCTGCTCACCAGCTACTTCAAGGAGTCCATCACGCGCATCATGGAAGCGCGCGGCTACAAGTACGCCGAGGAGAATCCCGATCTGCTGGTGAACTTCTATCTCAACACGCGCGAGCGCACCGACACGCGTTCACGCCCGAGCGCGGCCGTGGGCTACGGCTACTACGGCTATCGCTACGGCCTGTACAACGCATGGCCGCTGTATCACGAGGAAACCGAGACCGTCACCTACCGCGTGGGCACCACCAACGTCGACATCGTCGACGCGGCAAGGAAACAGCTCATCTGGGAAGGCGTGGCCGAGGGTCGTATGTCGGACGAGGCGATGAACAATCCGCGTGTCACCGTCAATGCCGTGGTCACGGAGCTGCTGCGGCAGTATCCGGGCAAGCCGGCGATGTGAGCGGGACGGCGGGCGTCGCGCTCAGCGCGATCCGTCCGGCTTGCGGGGTTCCCAGCCGGTCTCGAGCATGCGGTCCATTTCTTCGGCGGTGATTTCCGGCTTCATGAGAGCCTTCGCCGGTTCCTCGGCCGTCGCAGTTCGGTCTCCTCGACG
>QGUO01000578.1 GCA_003242495.1 Pseudomonadota bacterium
GAGCATCGGCGCCGCACGCCACGCCCGTCCGCAATCGCGCCAGGCATTCTTGCGAGACGAGATGCGCGAGCACCATCGCCTGCATCAAGCCGGCGCCCTGAGCGACGAGGAGTACGAGGCCGGCAAGAAGCGCATCCTGCAGGCGCACGACTAGCCCGGCGTCGACGCCCACGGCTTCGACCTGGACCGGCCTTCGGCCCTTCACTGCAGCCGCTGCAATGCCTGCACTCAACGCCGCGTATGAACAGGAGGTGGTCGACGGCACGCCCGACGGGACTACGCGCCACCGGCGGGGACGGCGGCACCCTGCGCCCTTCTCGACGCCGGACCTGACCAGACCGTCCTGTGCAGCCGCCGTCACAGGCGGTCCACGTCGATCACCGCCTTGAGCGGCAGGTGATCCGAGGCGATGCGCGCCAGGCGCGAGCGGTGCACACACAACGATAGCAGCGAATCACGCGGTCGCACCCAGATCCGGGAGAGCCGCAGACAGGGGGCGAAGGACGGGAAGGCGGCCGGCGCCGGCGGCTCGCCGAAGAGCCGATGCGTTTCCTTGAGCGTCACCGAGCAGGGCAGCCACTCGTTCATGTCCCCGAGCAGCACCGTGGGCATCTCCGGCGGCCCCGCGGCGATTGCCTGCATCAATCGCTGCCACTGGTCGCGACGCTCGGCACGCCTGAGCCCGAGGTGAACGGCGATGACACGCAGCTGCCGCTCGCCGATTCCCAACCCCACATCGAGCGCCCCGCGCGGCTCGTACCGGGAATAGCTCAAGTCGTGTCGTTCCACCGAGAGGACGGGTATGCGTGACAGGATGGCATTGCCGTACTCGCCACTGTGTCGCACGATGCGCAGACCCGGCACGGCGTACATGCCGAGCACCTGCGAAAAATACTCGAGCTGCGTGGAATCTGCGGTTTCGCCGCGCTGGTTGTCGACCTCCTGCAGCGCGAGCACGTCGCAATCGATTTCTTTCAGAACGGCGACGATACGTGCGGGGCTGCAGCGCCGATCGAGGCCGACGGCGCTATGGATGTTGTACGAGGCAATGCGTAACAGCCGGCCGGCCGCGGTCACCGGCGCGGGCGCCTCCGCCGGCCGTAGATCCGGGTCGAGCGCCCTCACCACCCGCGCGCTCCCTTCACCTCGCACGTGCCGGGCCGGTGGTCGGGTGCGTCGCTGGCAGTCTCGAGGAACGGATGACCCAACGCCGCACCCACCAGGTGAGCACGGCGAGCGCGACGAGCATCGTGCCGATCAGCCACCAGTTGACCTCCCTGCGATCGTGGAACAGCGCCTGTAACTGATCCCCGAACACCGTAGCGGCCAGCGTGCCCGGCAGCATGCCGAGCGCCGTGCCCAGCAGGTAGTGCCACAAGCGGATGCGCACGGCCCCCGCGATCGCGCCTTCCACGGCGAACGGTGCGAGCGGCACGAGGCGCAGGGCAGTCATGGCCAGCAGGCCGCGGTGGCGCAGCACCTCGATGATGCGGTTGAGCTTCGCTCCGGCGAGGCGTCTGATCGCGCTGCGATCCAGGTGTCGTCCGGCGACATAGGTGACCCATGCCGCGATCTGGATGCCGAGCATCGCGTACAGGAAGCCGAACAAGGGCCCGAACGCCGTCACCGCGAACAGCGTAATCAGCGGGCGCGGGAACATCACGATGCAGGCCGGCGTGTACGCCGCCAGCACCAGCAGCGGCGCCCAGAAATGGTCACCGAAGGACTGGGCCCATGCGACGACCCGCTCCGGCGTCAGCACATCGGCCAGGGGCGTGAGACGCCACACTGCCGTCAGCACGGCCACTGCCACCACCAGCCCGCCGAGCCGCACCCACCACGCGCGCCGCTCGTGCACCTCGACGTCCGCGTTGAAGATCTTCATCAAGGCGCCGAGCTCCACCGGCGCCTCCGGGTCGGCCACGCCGATCATGTCGAGCACCGGCTCGGGAAGGTTCAGCTCCGGCTCGAGCCGTCGCAGGGTGCGATCGTCGCGCTCCAGATGCTCGATGGCGGCGTGCAGGGATCCATGCGCTTCTTCGGTGGTCGCGACGTCTTGCGGCGAACATCCCAGATGCTCGGCGAGCAGCCGCAGGCGCAGCGCGCGAATGCTCTGCCGCACATCC
>QGUO01000152.1 GCA_003242495.1 Pseudomonadota bacterium
CCCTCCCCGCTCGTGCGCAGGAGGATGGGCAGGGCGCGACGTTCCCCCAGTGATCCGCGGACGGGTGCCCCCCCGGCCGCCCGGGGGGCGGCCGGGGGCGCCGCCTCTATGCGCATGCATGTCAGGGAATGACTGACGAGGTCTCGAGGAAATTCCGGGGCACCGACTGCGCCGGTCGAAGGACGGGCGTGAGGCGCCTCGGCGAGGCCCGCGAGCCTGACTGTGTCACTTTTCCCGGCCCGATCTGTGCCTGGAATATGGCACAGACAGCCACTACTCTACGAGTATCCACAGCTGGACCCGCGGAGCATCCGACGATGCGAATCGCCAAACCGCTATTACTGATCACCACGCCCGTGGGCGTGATTCTGGGCATCAACGAAGCCTTTCGCCTGGCCGGCGGGCTCGCCTTCCTGATGATCGTCATGGTGTTGTTCATTACGCTCGCCATGACGGGCCTCGTCCTGACCATCCGCAAGGAGCGCCGCGAAGCGGAGCAAGCCGCGCGCGGCGAAGCGCCCGAGGGACAATCATGAAGGCGCTGATCGTGGCGACGCTGCTCGGCATCGTCGTATGCCTCGGCCACGCCCTGTTCGCCATGGTCTCCGGGTCGCGGGACAGCAAGCAGATGGTCAATGCGCTCACGTGGCGTGTCGCGCTGTCGGTGGCATTGTTCGTGATGCTGTTCGTGGGCTGGCACTTCGGATTGCTCGAGCCGCACTGACGCGCCGGGGACGTCCCCCGCCGTGACTCGCTATCACCATCTTGCGGAGGAACTTGCCGCGCTCATTACGCAGGGCACGCTGCAAGTCGGTGACCGGGTGCCCTCGGTGCGCAGCCTGGTGCGTCAGCGCGGCGTCAGCGCCGGCACGGCAATGCGCGCCTACGATGTGCTCGAGTCGCGCGACCTGATCGAGGCCCGGCCGCGCTCGGGCTATTACGTGAGCGATCGCTGGCGACGCCAGGTGCCGCAGCCGCGTCGCTCGCGGCCGCCACGCAAGTCCACCAGCGTCGAAGTGAGCGAGCTGGTGTTCGAGATCCTCGAAGCCACTCGTCACCATCAGGCCGTGCCGCTCGGCTCGGCATTCCCGAGCCCGCACCTGTTCCCCTGGGCGAAGCTGGCGCGGACGCTCGGCAGCAGCGCGCGGCACATGGATCCGTGGGTCACCGTCGAGAGCCTGCCGCCGGGCAGTGCGGAGCTGCGCAGGCAGATCGCACGGCGCTACCTGCTCTCGGGCGCGAGCGTGCAGACCGACGAAATCGTGATCACCTCCGGCGCGCTCGAGGCGCTGAACCTGGCGCTTGCCGTGCTGACCAAGCCCGGTGACATCGTCGCCATCGAATCCCCCACGTTCTACGCCTGCCTGCAGGCCATCGAGGCCGCCGGCCTGAAGGCGCTGGAGATTCCCACGCATCCCACGGAGGGCGTGGACATCGGCGCGCTGCGCCAGGCCATCGCCCGGCACGATATCCGGGCGTGCTGGTTCATGACCACGTTCCAGAATCCCTTGGGCGCGACCATGCCGGCCGAGGCCAAGCGCGAGCTGGTGCAGTTGCTCGCCGAGCATGACATCCCGCTCATCGAGGACGATGTGTATGCCGAGCTGTACTTCGGTGACGAACGGCCGCGTCCGGCGAAGAGCTATGACGCCAAGGGGCTGGTGCTCAATTGCGGCTCGTTCTCGAAATGCCTGGCGCCCGGCTATCGGCTGGGCTGGGTGGCGGCGGGGCGCTTCGTACGCGCGATCCAGCGCCGCAAGATCATGAGCAGCCTGGCCACCAGTATTCCGGTTCAGGAAGGCATCGCGTCGATGCTGCGGCACGATGGCTTCGACAGTCATCTCGCGACCCTGCGCGCCGCCTTGCAGAGGCAGCAGCAGGAAGTGGTGCGCTGTGTGAAGCGGCACTTCCCGGGCGAGTATCGCCTGGGCGTTCCGCAGGGCGGCTATTTCATCTGGGTCGAGCTGGAGGAGCAGGCCGATGCCATGCGCATCTACCGGGAGGCGCTGGCTGCGAACGTGAGCGTCGCGCCCGGCCCGATGTTCTCTGCGCGGCGCGCGTTCCGCAATTGCCTGCGCATCAATTGTGGACATCCGTTCACGCCCGAGATCGAGCGCGCCATCGCGCTACTGGGGCGCTTGATCTAGCGCCGGTCGGGCGCGTGCCCGGGCGCGCCGGCCTCCGCTCACCTCGTTCCGGCCCTGGGATATGATCGGGCTCGCGCGATGTTCGCAGCCCGAGGGGGGACGGAAAATGGTGAAGCGAATGGCGGGACCCGCCGTGGGGTTGCTGCTCGTGGCCATGGCACCGGCGGCCGTCGAGGCGCAGGCGCCCGGCACGTGCGACAAGGCTTGCCTGGAGCGTATCGGCGATCAGTATCGCGCCGCTTACGTCAAACACGATCCCAGCCTCGCGCCCATTGCGCCCGATGTGCGCTTTGCCGAGAACAACGTCGAAATGCTGCGTTTTCCGGATGCGAGCTGGGATACGGTCACCGAAGAGGTCGGCCCGGCGCTCACCTTGTCCGACCCCCAGACCGGTCAGGTCGGCATCTACACGGCCATCATGCAGAATGACGTGCCCGGCTTCCTCGCCATCCGCCTGAAGGTCGAGGATCGGCGGATCGTCGAGATCGAGCACATCCTGTCCACGCGCCGCAACCTGAGCTCACCGCCCACGCCGATCGGCGATGTGCGCGAATACAAGCACGATCCGGACCTCGACCGGGTGGTGCCGCCTGCCGAGCGGCTGCCGCGCGAGCGACTGATCGCGCATGCGAACGGCTACTTCGCCACGCTCGAGAACAACACCGGCGAAATTCGCGGCACGCGCTTCGCACCGGACGCCATGCGCCATGAGAACGGCCTGCGCTTCACCGAGATCGAGCAAGGCTTCAAGAGCGGGCGCTACCGGTTCAACAACCGGGTGCGTGACCGCGATTTCTTCCTGGTGGACGAGGAACGCCAGGTCGTGATGGCGCGCGGCTTCATCGACCACAAGGGCGTGCTCGATGAATACGAGCTGACCGACGGGACCAGGACGCGCTCGGTGTTTCGCGAGCCGCATACCTGGTCGTTCCTGGAAATGTTCAAGATCCGCAACGATATGATCACGGGCGTGGTGGCAACCTTCATCGGGGCGCCGTACTACATCCGCTCGCCGTTCACCAAGACGCCCGACCCGGTATACGACGCGCACAAGGGGGAGAGCGGGCCCTACGGGGAGCCGGCCACCTCGCAGCTGCACTGAGCGCTGGCCGGGGCAGTCCGCGCCTCGGCGAGCGCCGAAAAGATCCAAAAAAAGCGGCGGCATCGCTGCCGCCGCTCTCTTGCGCTCAGGCTCGAGCGTCGCGGGTCACGACTGACGCGTGCGCCAGCCTTCCGCGTAGTTCTCGCGGGCGTCGCGGGCATAGGGCACCGGCGAGACCTTGACGCGCACCTCGAGCTGCGTGTGGCGCTCGACGGTGGGCTTGCTGGTGCCGCCGTTCTCCTCGCCCCAGGTCAGGGTCAGGACGTCGCCGATGTTGATGTCCGGATCGACGATGCCCAGCGACAGCGCAGTGCGCTCGTTGAAGCTGTAGCCGCCGAACATCGAGAAGCCGACCACCTTGTCGCCCATCGACACCTTGTCGAAGGTCGCCGAGCCGTAGTTCGAGTTCGGCAGGTCGAAGAACTTGTAGTTCTCGCCACCCGGAATGAACAGCGAGGCGAAGATCTTGGCCATGTCCTCGTGGTGCCACGCGAAGGTGACCTTCTTGCGATGCGGCTTGTCGGCCATCTTCTCCAGGGCCTCGCGGCCGATGAAGTCATGGTCGAACTTCACGAACGGACCGTAGCCGAGCTCGTACGGCGTGGTGTAGTAGTCCTCGATGTTGTCGGAGACGAAGCTGCCGGAGATCGAGCAGGTCGCCTCATAGCTGTCCGCCGGGAGCCACTCGCGATACTTCTTCATGCTCTCGCCGGTGTACACGGCGGGCAGCGGCGAGGGGATCCAGCCCGACTCGAGCGTGTTGCTCGAGTAGGCGCGGGCGCCGACCTGCACCAGCCCGAAGTCCTTGCCGGCCTCCAGAATGGCCTCGCGGATCTCGTCGTACTCCTCGTACGGACCCCAGATCTCCAGACCCGGCGCACCGGCCATGCCGTGGCGCAGGGCGCGCACCTTGCGGCCCTTGATGTTGATGTAGTCGACGTTGAAGAACTTCACGTCCGGGATCGGGCCGCCGTTCAGCTTGTCGAGGATCTGCTTGGCGTTCGGACCCTGGATCTGATACCGGTAGTGGCGGCGGGTGACGGCTTTGCCGCGCGGATGCGAGGGCGAGCGGTCGTCACGGATGTAGTCGACCTTGAAGTCGCCGGTTTCGGCGTGGAACTGCATCCAGTTCACCGTGGGCGCGCGGCCGACGAACAGCAGCTCGTCCTTGTCGAGATAGAACAGGATGCCGTCGCCGATGACGTAGCCGTCATAGCTCACCGGCACCATCTGCTTGGCCTTGTTGGGCGTGAAGTTGTTGAAGCTGTTGATGGTGAGGTAGGAGCAGAACTTCAGCGCATCCGGGCCCTTGATGGTCATCTCGGCCATGTGGTGCGTCTGGTCGAACAGCACCGCGGTCTCGCGCCAGCCGCGCTGCTCGTCGCGCCAGTTGCTGAACTCGCTCGGGACCACGGGGTATACGTAGGCGCCGATCTGCGAGTTACGCAGCATGTTCACCGGATTACCGGCGGCTTTGAGGATGGATTCTAGATTTTGAGCCATGACTGCTGTTCCTCGTCTGGTTTGTGCGGTTTCAATGCCGCTGAATGTCGAACTTCGCTGGTGTGCCCTCCGGGCACGGCCAGGCACCTTCCTGGCGCGTCGATGCAGCGCCGCGTCCCCTCAGGCCGCAGCGCTCCTGGGCACAGCGTCGTCGGTGACGCTGCGTTCCCCCGTCTCTTCGGGCACCAGCACCACGTGGCCTACCGCCGTGTTGGATGCCGGTACGTGATAGAAGCGATACAGCTCGCGCACGCGCGGGCCGAGCGCGCCGCGCATGGTGAGCCACATGATGAGCTCCATGCCTTCCGAGCCTGCCTCGCGTATGTATTCCTCATGCGGCATGACGCGCAGCGCGTCGGGCGCCTCGCTCAGCCGATCGAGGAACAGGGTGTCGAACTCCCGGTTGATGAGCCCGGCGCGGCTGCCCGCGAGCTGATGGCTCATGCCGCCAGTGCCCCAGACCTGGACGTTGAGGTCCTCGGGAAAGGTGGCCACGGCGCGGGCGATGGCTTCGCCGAGCCGGTAGCAGCGGTTCGCCGTGGGGGCGGGATATTGTATGACGTTGACCGCCAACGGGATCACCCGGACCGGCCAGGCCGTGGGTTGCCCGAACATCAGCGACAGCGGCACGGTCAGGCCGTGATCGACATCCATGCGATCCATCAGGGTGAGGTCGAACTCCTCGAGAATCACGCTCTGGGCGATGTGCCAGGCAAGCTCGGGATGGCCGATGACCTCCGGCACCTGCCGTGGGCCCCAGCCCTCGTCCGCCGGTGCGAAGCTGTCGGCACAGCCGATGGCGAACGTGGGGACGAAATCGAGCGAGAACGCCGACGCATGATCGTTGTAGACCAGGATGATCACGTCGGGCCGCTCGGCGGCGATCCAGCGCTGCGACCATTCGTAGCCGGCGAAAATCGGTCGCCACTCCGGCTGGTGCGTGCGGCCGCGGTCGAGGGCCGCGCCGATGGCCGGCACATGGCTGGAGCCGACCCCTGCAGTGATGCGCGCCATCAGAAGCGGCCCGAAATCGACCGGAGGCCCTCGGGGCTGCGCCCGCCCGCGCGCATCATCGCGCCGTACTCCTCGGGCGTCTGCCCGGCGAGGGAGGCGGCGACCGACTGCGTGCTGCGCCCGTCCACGGCCGCGACCTTCAAGACAAAGAAAATGTTGCCGCCCTCTTCGAGCATGGCTGCGAAGTCGCGCTCGAGCACTGCCCGTTTCTGCGCTTCGGTCATCGGCCACTCATCGAGATAGGCGCGCTCGTCGGCCAGGAAGCGGGCGCGGTTCTCCGGTTTCATCAAGGACATGCAAAAGCGGTTCAAGTGACGGCCACGCCGGGCGCGCTCGCCCGTGAACACCACGGTGCCCGGAATGTCATCGAAGGCGTTCGTCATGACGACCCCTAAATAAGGCGGCCCTTGGCCGGCTG
Source organism: Pseudomonadota bacterium (assembly GCA_003242495.1). Classification (GTDB taxonomy): domain Bacteria; phylum Pseudomonadota; class Gammaproteobacteria; order Steroidobacterales; family Steroidobacteraceae; genus Steroidobacter. Next base: position 6,185 of record QGUO01000152.1, read on the forward strand.
TGCCGGCGCAAGGCATGAGACTGAAGCACGATCCTACTCATTGCGGATCGTGACTACTAAGCCTATATTGTGATGGCATTATTCGCGAAACGCGAATAATCGTCCCGGCGCGGGCCCGGGAACCGAAACACCGGTATCCGGGCGGATGCCCGGGACCTGCGACCGGGAGCGAAGGCCCGTTCGAGGACCCAGAGCGAGCGTTGAACGATGGACATGGTGGCCAACCTGCGGGCTTTTCTCGCCGTAGCCCGCTACGGAGCCTTCTCCCAGGCGGCTTTGCATCTCAACGTCGTGCCCTCGGTCGTGGCCAAGCGGGTGAGCCAGCTCGAGCACGCGCTCGGGACGCGGCTGTTCGAGCGCACGACCCGCAAAGTGACGCTCACCGAGGCCGGCCAGCAGTTCCAGCCCAGGGCGCGCAGCCTGGTGGCGGATATCGACGATGCCATTCACAGCCTCAAACGCTCGGAGAACCGGCTCGAGGGCCACATTCTGTTGATGGCGCCCACGACGCTGACCACCCTGGTGCTCTCGGAGGTGCTGAGCGGCTTCCTGCGCGAGCACGAGCACATCACCATGGAGCTGGCGCTGGTGGACCGCTCGGTGAACCCGGCGGAGGAGGGCTTCGACCTGGCCATCTCCGGCCACGCCGCCAGCAGCTACGAAGGCGTGATCGACGTGCCGCTCCATCCGCTGGAGCAGGTGTTGTGCGCCGCGCCGGATTACCTCGAGCGACGCGGCGTGCCGCAGCACCCGCGCGACCTGGCCGATCACGACGCCTTGCTGTTCAAGCCATTGGGCACCGCGTGGCGGCTCGACAGCGAGCGCGGCCAGATCAGCGTGGAGGCGCGCCCGCGCTTGATCGCCAACGACAACGTGACGCTGCGGGCGGCTGCCGTGGCGGGCAATGGCATCGCCATGTTGCCGCGCTATGTCGTCGGTGCGGAGCTCGCCGCCGGGACACTGGTTCCCCTGCTCCAGGACCATGTCCCGCATGCCTGGTTCCGGGCACATGTCACGCGTCACCGGGCCAAGCTGGCGCGCATCGAGCGCCTGGTCGAATGGCTGGCGAAGCACTTGGCCGAGCGCCTGCCGGTCGAGCCTGCCCGTGCGCGTTGACGTCCTGGCGCTGCCGCGCCCGTCGGCGCCACGCCCGCGCCCGCGCGATGCTGCCACCGGGCTCGAGGCCGCACCGGAGGGCCGGGGCGGCGAGCGGCGTCGGCAACGACCGGGCGCTTACCCTAAACTTCGCTGGGGCAACGCCTCCCGCAGGAACGAGAGCCGACCCGGAGCGATGACCGATCGTTCGAGCGCCGACCGCAAGGAGACACGCCGGCCCACTCCTTGGCACACCCTTTCTCCAAGGGATACCGAGGAACGGCTGCAGACCGGCGTGGGCGGCCTGTCGCAGGCCGAGGCGCGCTGGCGCCTCGAGCAGCATGGGCCGAACCGACTGGCGCCGCCCAAGCGGCGCGGCCCCATGCGGCGGCTGCTCATGCAGTTCCACAACGTCCTGCTCTACGTGATGCTGGGCGCGGCGCTGGTCACCGCCCTGCTGGAGCATTGGATCGACACGGGCGTGCTCCTGATGGCCGTGGTGATCAACGCCATCATCGGGTTCATCCAGGAGGGCAAGGCGGAGTCGGCGCTCGATACGATACGCGCCATGCTGTCAACGCGTGCCGTGGTCGTCCGCGATGGCCAGCATCGCGAGATCGATGCGGCCGAGCTGGTGCCGGGC
>QGUO01000579.1 GCA_003242495.1 Pseudomonadota bacterium
CCGGCGGGCCCCCCCGCCATGAGGAGGCCCTGGGCCGAGCTCATGCGCTACGCTCCCGACGTGGCACGGCGAGCCGACCGGCGACGCTCGCCTCGTGATGGATACGCAGCAGCAGGCCGAGCCAGCCGATGGTCACCAGCATGCTCGAGCCGCCGTAGGACATGAGCGGCAGCGTCAGGCCCTTGGTCGGCAGCAGCCCCATGTTCACCCCGATATTGATGAAGGTCTGCAGGCCGAGCCAGATACCGAACCCAGCGGCGAGATAGGCCTGGAACGGCAGCCCGGCCTCGGCGGCGAGCCTGGAGATGCCGAATGCACGCCACATCAGCACGACGAACAGCGCCAGGGTCACGGCTACGCCGACCAGGCCCAGCTCCTCGGCAAGCACTGCGAACACGAAGTCGGTGTGCGCCTCGGGCAGGTAGAACAGCTTCTGCACGCTCGCACCGAGCCCCACGCCGAACAGCTCGCCGCGACCGATCGCAATCAACGACTGGGTGAGCTGGAAGCCCGAGTCGAACGGGTCCTTCCAGGGGTCGAGGAAGGTCGTAAGACGCTGCACGCGATACGCAGACGTCACAGCCACCAGCGCCATGCCGGCAGCGGCCAGCGCCACCAGCGCGAAGAAATGCCGCAGTTTCACGCCGGCGAGGAACAGCAACGCCAGGCCGGTGCTCATCAGCACCGTCGCGGCGCCGAAGTCCGGCTCGAGCAGCAGCAATCCGCTTGCGCCCACCAGGATGGCGAGCGGCTTCAGGAACCCCCGCAGGTCCTCCTTGAGCTCGGCCTGGCGACGCACGATGTAGCTCGCCAGGTAGGTGAGCAGCAGGACGCGCGCCAGCTCGGAGACCTGGAAGCTCATGCCGGCGAGGCGCAGCCAGCGGCGGCTGCCGTTCACTTCATGCCCGATACCGGGAATCAGCACCAGGATCAGCAACAGGAAGGCGACGAGCAGCAACGGCATCGCCATGCGCTCCCACACCTGCACCGGAATCCACATGGCGAGCGCCGCCGCACCCAGCCCGAGCGCCACACCGAGCGCCTGACGCTCCAGGTAGAACAACGGATCCCCCAGCTGCCGATCGGCGATGGCGATGGAAGCCGAGGTCATCATCACCAGACCGAGCGTCAGCAGCGCGCCACACGTCCCGAGCAGCACGTAATCGAGCTCGAACCGCCTTGGCCGGGCATGCGAACGGGCGAATGCGACGGTGGCCGCGCTCATGCCGCCCTCCTGCGCACTGCTGTCGCGAAGGCCGCGCCGCGCTCGGCGTAGTCGCGGAACATGTCGAGGCTGGCGCACGCCGGCGACAGCAGCACGGTGTCACCCGGTCGGGCGGCCTCGCCGGCGTATTGCACCGCCTCGTCCATGTCGCGGGCGAAACGCACCGGGCACACCGATGCGAGCGCATCCGCCAGGAGGTGCGCATCCTCGCCGAGCAGCACTGCATGGCGCACCTTGCCGGCCAATGCCTGGGCAAGGGGCGAGAAGTCCTGGCCCTTGCCCTGTCCGCCGGCGATCAGCACCAGCGGACCGGGCATGCCTGCCACGGCGGCGAGCGTGGCCCCCACGTTCGTGCCCTTGGAGTCGTCTACGTAACGCACGCCGGCGATGTCCGCGACCCATTGCGAGCGATGTGGCAGACCGGGGAACTCGCACAGGGCCTGCAGGCAGGCGGCGCGCGGCAACTCGAGCGCATCGCACAGGGCGAGCGCCGCGAGCGCATTGGCGGCGTTGTGCAGACCGGCGATCTTGAGCTGCGACATGCGCACGACCGGCTCGTCGGCGCATACCAGGACGACATCCCCACCCTCGCTGACCGCGCGATAAGCGGCATCCGGATCGCCGCGCAGGCTCAAGCCGAGCACGTGCGCACGGCCGCGCCCCATGTCGCGGACCAGCGGGTCGTCCAGGTTCAGGACCGCGACGGCGCAGTGTGCCAGCACGCGCGCCTTGGCGGCCGCGTACTCGGCGAGGCTGGCGTATCGGTCCATGTGATCGGCGGTGACGTTCAGGACGGCCGCGGCGGCCACGGCCAGGGATTGCGTGGTCTCCAGCTGAAAGCTGGAGAGCTCGAGCACGGACAGATCCGTGGCCGGGGCTGTCCGCCACTCGAGCGC
>QGUO01000580.1 GCA_003242495.1 Pseudomonadota bacterium
GATCCGAGTGCAGGCTCACGAGACGCGACTCACTGCGACCGGTGAGGCGCGTCTCGAGCTGCCACTCGGCCGAGCCGCCGATCCCGACCGCCTCGGGGAGGTCGACCAGCGACTCGAGCTGCGCGGCGTGCGCCGTGCCGCGCGCCACGAGCCGCGGTGCCGCCTCGCCGGTCGGCGGCTCGACATGCGCCGTCACCCGGCCGCCGAGCCACAGGCCGTGCAAATCCGCCGCGGCGATGCCGCGTTCGCGCACTTCCAGCGTGCCCGACAATGCCGTGAGCGGCGCCTGCAACCCGTCGAGGCGCGCTTGGGCGCCATCGAATGTCGTGTGCACGTACACCGAGCGCTCCTGCACCGACTTGCTCAGCGGCAGCAGCAGCTCGACGCGCGCCGAGACCGGACCGCTGCCGCGCAGGTGCGCGAACTGCTCCCCCAGCACCGGGGCAAGCGGACTGCCTTGCAGGTACTCGAGCGCGTGACGCAGGTCGCCGCTGCCCTCGGCCTGCAGCGCGAGCCTGCCTTCCTTGAAATCCGCAATGTCGGCCGAGCCGTTCGCGACCTCGAGACCGGCGACCGTGCCCGTGGCCGCCCGGACGCTCATGCCGGCGTTGCGAAACTCGAAGTCGCCCGCCACCTGCTCGGCAGGCATCCAGCCGCGTTGGTAATCGAACACCAGGCCCTCGACGCGCCCGCTCACCAGGAACGTGCCCTCGCCATGGCGAAACGGGAATCCCTTGACCGGACCGCGATAAACCAGCGTCGCATGCGGCACGCGGCCGCGCACGAAGGCATCGTCGAGCCACGCGAGCGCCTTCTCCCGCAGCAGGCCGGCGGGCAGCCATTTGCGGATGGCGGAGGCTTCGATGTCACGGCCTTCGGCATCGATCTCCAGCACCGGCGTGGAGCCGTCCGCCGGCAGCATGGCGACGAGTCGCGCGCTCGCCGTGCCGTCCTCGTCGCGCAACGCCAGTCCCTCGCCGACGATGCGCCAACCGCTTTCCTCGCGCGCCCAGTCGAATGTGCCGCTCACAGCCTGGACACCGAGCGGCTCACGGAACAGATACGGCAGGTCGAACGCGAACGCCTCGCCGTCCAGCCGGAACTGGCCGCCCTGGTGCGTGGCGCGCAGCTCGCCCGACACCCCGCTCAGACCGGGCGCACGCCCCACCGGCGCGAACCGCAATCCGTCGAGGCGGGCCGTCAGGGCGTACTCGAGCGCAGCCTGCGGCGCCGGGCGCGCGACCTGCAACTCGAGGTCGCGGACGCTCCCACCGCCTTGCAGGGCGCGCAGCCTCGCGAGCGGCTCGCTCTGTGGCAGATACGCGAGCAGCGGCCAGAGATTGTCGAGCACCAGGCGGTCGACACGGGCCGCGGCGCTGAAGGCGCCATCGGCGGTACGGCGCCACTCGCCCGCGACGTGCGTGGCCTGCCACGGCGGCGCATCGCGGCGGCTCACATCGACATGCGCCAGCGACATCTCCCAGCCGTCCTCGATGCGCTCGGCACGCAGCTCGAATGCAATGCGCTCGTAGTCGATGGGCCCGCTCGGCGGGGCCGCCCGTGCACGCCGCAACGTCGCCGCCGGCGCTGGGCCCGCGATCTGCTCACGCAACGCCGAGGGTTCGTCTTCGTCCGCCTCCTCACCCGGCAGCGGTGGCGGACGCCTGAGCGGCTCGGCGACCGGCAGCGGAATGCGCCAGCGCGGCGGCTGTGCGACCACATCGCGAAAATCCACCGCCACCGATGCAGTGCGCAGCGTCTGCCCGACGAGCTGTCCCTGGACGTGCAGCGTGCCTCGCCCGGTGCGCGGCACCGACCACTCGTCCGGGACGAGATCCGCCCACCCCGCGAGGTCGAGATCGTCGCTGCTCAGCTCGAAGGTCGAGCGCAGGGTGTCGAGCGCTTCCAGGCGGCCATTGGTGCGCGCCCTCAGCCGCAGCGTGCCGCCCAGGCTGTCGGGCAACGAGGCGACGCTTTCCAGCTCGGTGGCGTTGACCCGCCGATCCAACGTGAAACTCACGCCCGAGATTTCCCAGGGACCGCGACCGGTGGTCTCGTCGCTGAACGTCACATGGGCATTGCGCACGCGGTATTGGCCGACCGGAAGCTGCTCGAGGCCGA
>QGUO01000153.1 GCA_003242495.1 Pseudomonadota bacterium
ACGCTGCACTCGGCCGTGAACCGCAAGGAGAGCCGCGGCGCCCACGCCCGCGAGGACTATCCCGAGCGAGACGATCAGAACTGGTTGAAGCACACGCTGGCGTGGGTCGACGAGCGCGGCGAGGTGCGCATCGATTACCGGCCGGTGCACCTCAAGACACTGACGTCGGACGTCGAGCCGATACCGCCTCAGCCGCGCGTGTACTGAGCCGGGACATCCGCGTCGCGACCGCGCAGCGGCCGCGACGCACCCGATGATTGCAAGACCGGCCCGATCGGGACCGTCGCCGAGCAGGCGCGCGAGCGGGTCGTCACAGACTGAAGAGAAGCGACATGGCGCAATTTCGTCTGCCCGCCAATTCGAAGATCCGACCCGGCAAGGTGTTCAAGGCGCCAGCCGGCGCCCAGGACGTGCGCACCTTCCGGATCTATCGCTTCGACCCTGAATCGGGCGAGAACCCGCGCATGGACACCTATGAGCTGGACCTGGCGACCTGCGGTCCGATGGTGCTCGATGCGCTCATCAAGATCAAAAACGAGATCGACCCCACGCTCACGTTCCGTCGCTCCTGCCGCGAGGGCATCTGCGGCTCGTGCGCCATGAACATCGACGGGCTCAACACGCTCGCGTGCACCAAGGCGACGGCCGACATCCGTGGCGACGTGAAGATCTACCCGTTGCCGCACATGCCGGTCATCAAGGACCTGGTCCCCGACCTGACGAACTTCTACGCCCAGTATGCCGCGGTGAAGCCCTGGCTGCAGACGCGCACCCCGCCGCCGCCGGACGGTGAGCGGCGGCAGTCCAAGCGCGATCAGGAGCGGATCGACCGGCCGGCCGCGTGCATCCTGTGCGCCTGTTGCTCGACGGCCTGTCCGAGCTACTGGTGGAACGGCGACCGCTACCTGGGGCCGGCCGCGCTGCTGGCGGCCTACCGCTGGATCATCGATTCGCGCGACGAGGCCACGGGCGAGCGCCTCGATGCGCTCGAGGACTCCTTCCGGCTGTATCGCTGCCACACCATCATGAATTGCACCGAGGCCTGCCCGAAGGACCTCAATCCCGCGCGCGCCATCGCGGAGATCAAAAAGCTCCTGGTCGAGCGGCGGCACTGAGCCGCGGCAGCCTCGCTGCAGACGAGCGCATGGCGCCGCGCCTGCGGCCGCGCCCTCGCTGCCTGCGGGGCAGGCCGCGCGTTGCGTATCGGCAGCAGGCCCGGGCCGCCGACATCGCCCGTGGCCCCGTCTGGACCGGCGCGCCTCCGGCATCGGACCGGGTGCGCGCCGACGCTCGTGAGCGGCGGCGGCGTCCGCCGGTGACGAAGCCGCAGCAGCCGCGTGCCCGACGCGTCACAATACTCATCCGGAAGGCAAGCAACACGTCACGTACAGCCCTGCAATGAGCTCAGCCGATTCTCTCGCTCGACTGCGCTGGCGCTGCCGTCGCGGTGCGCGTGAACTCGACGTAGTACTCGAACGCTACCTGACACAGTACTATTCGCGGGCGCCGGCGGGTGAACAAGAAGCGTTCGAGCGACTGCTCGAACTCGAAGATCCGCAGCTTCTCGCCTTGCTGATGCGTCGTGAGAGATCCACTGACCCGGAGCTGGAACGTGTCGTCGCACGCCTTGCCGATCTTGGGGCCTGATGTACGCGCGCGACGCGCCGGGGCAAGAATGGCGATGCCTGCGCGCGTCCCGACGTCCGCGGTGGCGCGGCCCGTTCGCGCGCCGGTCGGGGAGCCGGCGCCCGACGGCGCCGCGGTCGCCCGCGCCTCGAGGCAGACGCCGGCCTCGGTCGGCGCTGGCGCCGGAGCCCGGTGTCTTGCGGGCACGGACGGTCGCGACCGGCGCGTCAGGCCCGGGCAGGCTGCGCGGCCGTGTCACGCGGGGGCGGCGGCAGCTCGAGGACGCAGGCCGCCCGTCGCTGGTGACCTCATGCAGCGCGAAGTGCGCCACGTGCGCGCGCACGCGCCCGGCGGCGCCCGGCACACCGTCCGCTGCGCTTGCCACTGGGGGCGCGTCCATCCGATGATCGGTTTTCCGAGCAAATCAGCAGGCAATGACATGCCCGAGCGCCGGCGCCCGTGCACCGGTGCCGTGCGCGCCGCAAACGCCCATGGCGCAGGCGCGCGCCCGGTGAGGGCCTATTATTTGGCCGCGACGTCGAACTTTCGGGCTGGGCCAAAGTCTACCGCTCGGGCCCCGGATGGGCGTCGCCGGCCACGATCGCCGCAACGTCGCCCCTGCGGGGAAGCCGGCCGATGTCCGTGAACCCGGAGGACAATGATCGGCTGCTGGTGGAGCGGGTTCAGGCTGGAGAGAAGGCCGCCTTCGATCTACTGGTTCTGAAGTATCAGCACAGGGTCCTGAAGCTCGTGAGCCGATTCGTCAGCGACATGGCCGAAGCCGAGGATGTCGCCCAGGAGGCTTTCATCAAAGCATATCGTGCACTGCCTTCCTTCCGCGGCGACAGCGCGTTCTACACCTGGCTGTACCGGATCGCGATCAACACCGCCAAGAACGCGCTGGTGTCGAGCCGGCGTCGTCCTGTGGATTTCGACCTCGACCTGCAGGATCCCGAGCAGTACGACCGGCATGCGCGCCTGAAGGAGGGCGACACCCCGGAGGGCATCGCGCTCACCGAGGAGATCCGCCAGGTGGTGGAGCGCGCGATGGAGCAGTTACCCGAGGACCTGCGCACCGCCATCGTGCTGCGGGAGCTCGAAGGACTTTCCTACGAAGAAATCGCCGAGGCGATGGATTGCCCGGTGGGGACGGTGCGCTCGCGGATCTTCCGTGCGCGCGAGGCCATCGACAAGAAACTCAAGCCCTTGCTGGACTGATATGGATTCGGTGAAAGAACAACTGTCCGCCTGTCTCGACGGCGAGCTCCCGGCCGAGCAGTTCGAGCTGCTCTTGAAACGCCTCGAGCGCGATCCCCAGTTGCGTCATTCGATGGGACGGTATGCGCTCATCGGAGAGGCGCTGCGCGCGGCACGTCCGGTGTGCGCGTCCAGCGGTTTCGCGACCCGCGTGGCCGATGCCCTGCGTGAAGAGGCCCCGCTGGCTGCCCGGCGTCCCGCCACCGCATGGGCGCAACGCTGGCTGCGTCCGGTCGCCGGCATGGCCGTGGCGGCCAGCGTGGCGGCGCTGGCCATCTTCGTGCTGCAGGAGGCGCCCCGTCGGGATGCCACGGCGCCGTTGGCCCCCGAGCAGATCGCCGCCACCGACGCGTCGCCGCCCGCGCCCGTCGCTGCGCCGCAGGAGGCGGCCAGCTACACGGTGCCGACGGTCACGCCGCAGCCCAGCCTGGTGTCGGCGTCGCCTGCCCGGCTGACGAACTACGTGGTGGCGCATGGCGAGTATTCCTCGCCGCTTGGCCGTCGGGCGGTGTGGAGCAGCGTGCTGTCGGCCGACCGCGCCGATGAGGTCGGGGCTGCAGGCGCCGAGGAGGCGCGCGCCCAGCCGCGGGCCGTGCCGGAGCGCTGATGTACCTGGGCAGGCTTCCGCTGCTGGTGCTGTGCTGTGCGCTCGCCGCGCCTGCACAGGCCGGCGACGCCAACGCCCGCGCCTGGCTGGAGCGCATGACCCGCGCGCTGTCCACCGGCAACTACGAGGGCCGCTTCTTTCATTTGAGCGATTCGCGCTCTGAAGCCATGCGCATCATCCACCGCGTGGAGCGCGGCCGGGTGACCGAGCGGCTGGTCTCGCTCGACGGCTCCGGCCGCGAAATCATCCGTAACGATCGCGAAGTGGTCTTTTACATGCCGGACCAGCGCACGGTGCTGGTCGAGCGCCGCACCGAAGGCGGCTCGTTGCTCGGCACCGTGCCGAGCTACAGCGCGAGCCTCGAGGGCTACTACAGCATCGAAACCGGCGAGGCCGGCAAGACGCTGGGGCGGCGCACACAAGTGATCCTGGTCAAGCCGCGCGACCAGTACCGTTACGGCTACCGGCTGTGGCTCGACCAGGAAACGGCCATGCCGCTCAAGTCCCAGCTCAAGGACCACGACGGCAATGTGATCGAGCAGATCCTGTTCGCCGAGATCAACTTCCGCGAGCGCATCCCCGCGAGCGACCTGAAGCCGGCGGTGGACACCGAAGGGTTCCGGTGGGTCCGCCAGGATGCGCAGGTGCCAGACACGCCGGGCGGCGCGGCAGGGTGGAGCGCGATGCGCCTGCCGGCGGGCTTTCGACTCACCACCTGGCGGGTGCAGATCATGGCCGGCTCGAGTGCCCCGGTGCGCCACCTGGTGTTCTCCGACGGCCTCGCCTCCGTGTCGGTGTTCATCGAGCCGCGCGACAGCGAGTCCAAGCCGATGCGCGGACTGGCCCGTCTGGGCGCCGCGTTCGCCTATTCCCGCGACCTCGACGGCCATCAGGTCACGGCGGTCGGGGAGGTGCCCGCGGCCACCGTGGAGGTCATCGCCAGCGGGGTGATCCGCGCGGCCACGGACGCCGACGCCGAGGCGTCGTCGACGGACCCGGCCGCGGCTCGATCCCCCGGTAAGGAGCCGCCGCCCTGATTCGTTGGACCATCTATTCCCGCCCGAATTGTGAGCTGTGCGAGGTGCTGCAAGCGGAGTTCGCCGGCTTGCTCGAGCGCCTGGCCGGCCCGGCGGCGCTCACCGCCGTCGAGGTCGTCGACATCGAGGGCCACCCCGAGCTCGAGCGCAGGTACGGCCAGCGCGTGCCCGTCCTGCTGGCGGACGGCGAGTTCGTCTGTGCCTGGCGGCTCGACGAGGCCCGGGTCCGGCGCGTGCTGGAGAGCCCGGGCTGAAGCCACCCCGACACTGTCTCTCGAATTCGCATCGCCGGTACGGCATGGGACCTCCAGGTGGGCCTGGGCGGACCCGGACCCGAGCGCGCCCCTGCGGCGCCGCGGTCCTTGCCGCAGGGCGGCGCGCCGCCGGGGGCCGTCGCGACGTCACGGGCGGTGCGCCGGCGTTGCGCTATAATTCGCGACCATTTGCCCATCCCCCCGCCTGATGAAGCTGATCCGCAACTTTTCGATCATCGCGCACGTCGACCACGGCAAGTCCACGCTCGCCGACCGCTTTATCCAGGTATGCGGCGGGTTGCAGGCGCGCGAAATGGAATCGCAGGTGCTCGACTCGATGGCGCTCGAGCGCGAGCGCGGCATCACCATCAAGGCGCAGAGCGTCTCGCTGGCGTTTCGCGCCGCGGACGGCCAGACCTACCAGCTCAATTTCATCGACACCCCGGGCCACGTGGACTTCTCCTATGAGGTGTCGCGCTCGCTCGCGGCGTGCGAAGGCGCCTTGCTGGTGGTGGATGCCGCCCAGGGCGTCGAGGCGCAGAGCGTGGCCAACTGCTACACGGCCATCGAGCAGGGCCTGGAAGTCGTGCCGGTGATCAACAAGATCGACCTGCCGTCGGCCGATCCGGACAAGGTCATCAACGAGATCGAGGAGATCATCGGCATCGAGGCGCAGGATGCGGTCCGTGTGAGCGCCAAGACCGGCGTCGGCGTGAACGAGCTGCTCGAGCAGCTCGTGCAGCGCATCCCGCCGCCGCAAGGCGACCCGGAAGCGCCGCTGCAGGCGCTCATCATCGATTCCTGGTTCGACAATTACGTGGGTGTGGTATCGCTGGTGCGGGTGGTGAACGGGCGGCTCACCCGCGGCGCGAAGATTCGGGTGTGGTCCACGGGGCGCGCGCACGTGGTCGACAAGCTCGGGCGGTTCACGCCGAAGTCGGTGGCCGAAGAGGCGCTCGAGACCGGCGAGGTGGGTTTCGTCATCGCCGGCATCAAGGACATCGACGGCGCCCCGGTGGGCGATACCATCACGCTCGATGCGCAGCCCTGCGCCGAGCCGCTCGCCGGCTTCAAGCAGGTGCAGCCGCGGGTGTTCGCGGGCATGTTCCCCGTGAACTCAGAGGATTACGAGGACTTCCGCGACGCGCTCGCCAAGCTCAGGCTCAACGATTCCGCGCTGCACTATGAACCGGAAACGTCCACCGCGCTCGGCTTCGGCTTCCGGTGCGGCTTCCTGGGCTTGCTGCACATGGACATCGTGCAGGAGCGGCTCGAGCGCGAATACAACCTGGACCTGGTGACCAGCGCCCCGACGGTGGTCTACGAGGTCCTCACCACCGACGGGCGTACGCTGTACGTCGACAATCCCGCGAAACTGCCCCCCTCGAACGAGGTGGCGGAGCTGCGCGAGCCCATTATCACCGCCAACATCCTGGTGCCGCCGGAGCACGTCGGCGCAGTCATCAAGCTGTGCACCGAGAAGCGCGGCCGGCAGACCAAGCTGCAGTACCTCGGCAGCCAGGTCTCGATGCAGTACGAGTTGCCGCTCGCGGAGGTGGTGCTCGATTTCTTCGACCGCCTGAAGTCGGTGAGCCGCGGCTACGCCTCGTTCGACTACGAGTTCAACCGCTTCGAGCCCGCGCCGCTGGTCAAGCTCGACATCTTGATCAACGGTGACCGGGTCGATGCCCTGGCCATCATCGTGCACCGCGAGAATGCCTACACCCGCGGGCGCGAGCTGGTCGACAAGATGCAGGAGCTCATTCCTCGACAGATGTTCGAAGTGGCGGTCCAAGCGGCGATCGGCAGCCAGATCGTGGCGCGCGCCACGGTCAAGGCGCTGCGCAAGAACGTGACCGCCAAGTGCTATGGGGGCGACATCTCGCGCAAGCGCAAGCTCCTCGAGAAGCAAAAAGAGGGCAAGAAGCGTATGAAACAGCTCGGCTCGGTCGAAATCCCGCAGGAAGCGTTCCTGGCCGTACTCAAGGTGGGCAAGGAAAAATGATCTTCGATTTCTCATTCATCCTGGTCGTCGCGACGCTCCTCACCGGCCTGATCTGGGGAATCGATGCGTGGCTGTTCAAGCCGCGGCGCGTGCAGGCGGCCGCCGCGCGCGGCGTGCCGCCCGAGAAGACGCCCGAGCCGGTGGTGGTGGAGTACGCGCGCTCATTCTTCCCGGTGATCCTGATCGTGCTGCTCATCCGCTCGTTCCTGTTCGAGCCGTTCCGGATCCCCTCGGATTCGATGATGCCGACGCTGCTGGCCGGCGACTTCATCTTCGTCAACAAGTACGCGTACGGCCTGCGCCTGCCGGTTCTCAACACCAAGGTGGTGCCCATCGGCACGCCCAAGCGCGGCGATGTGATCGTCTTCAGGCTGCCGCAGGATCCGGCGACCAATTACATCAAGCGCCTGGTGGGCCTGCCCGGGGATCACGTGGAAGTTCGCGGCCGGCAGCTGTTCATCAACGGCGAGCCGGTGCCGGTGCAACTCGACGGCTTCTACAGCAGCACCGACGGACACGACGGCGCGCGCATCGGCATCGAGCGACTGGGCGAGGTCGAGCACCGGGTGCTGTTCCTGCGCGAACAGCCCTATGGCCACTTCGAGCAGATCGTCCCGGAAGGGCACTACTTCTTCATGGGCGACAACCGCGACAACAGCCAGGACAGCCGCTTCCAGCAGGTCGGCATGGTGCCGGAGCAGAACCTCGTGGGTAAGGCGGTGCGCATCTGGCTGCACTGGGATCTGCCCTCGGCCCCGGTCTGGAGCCGGATCGGCAAGGCCATCCAATGATGGGGCGCCGCGTGGCGCCCAAGCCAGGGCGCCCGGGCCGCGGTGCGTGCCCAGCTGGTGACCCGGGGCTGGCCGGGCGTCCGGCGGATCGGTCACCGGGGACGGGCGCGCGCCGGCGCAGCGGCGCCGCAGGCCCGGCCGGTCCGGCCTGAGCAGCGGGGCCCTCGAGCGGCTCGGCACGGCGCCCGTGGCGGCGGCCGGGCCGGCATCGACGGGCCCGGGCCTCCCGTCACCGGCGTTGCGCGCCCGTGGCGCGCCGCTGAAACGCAAACCCGGCACCGAGGTAACAGAAAGGCACGCTCGACGACCGAAGAATAGGCGTGTCGGATTC
>QGUO01000581.1 GCA_003242495.1 Pseudomonadota bacterium
GTCGATGGTCAGGCGCAGCGCGTCGCTCAGCCCGAAACTGGCCTGGCCGCGGATATTGCCGGTGTTCGAAGGATTGATGCGCAGGCCATGGTAGTTCGTGCACGACACCTCGGCGTCACCTTCGTTCTGCGCGGAGCCGGCTGCTGCCGGCAAGCGGGTGCACGTGGGGTCATTGTCGAAGTCCCAGCCGTTCTCGGCGATTTGTGCCTTGCTGAGATTGCGGTAGAAGTTGTTGCGATTGCGGTTGGCATGCACCGACAGGCTGACGAAATCGCCGTTGCCGAGGTCCTGGTGAATGCGGGCATTGAGCTGCGTCTTCTCCAGGTCGCCGGGTCCCTTGTATTTGTCATACTCCTGGAACGAGGCGGCGACATAGGCCGTGGTGTTCCAGGGGCCGAACGCGCCGGTGTCCAGGCGGGTGAACATCCGCCGATAATCGTGACTGCCGATCGAGGGTTGCAGCTGCAGGCGCGCGGTGTCCAGCGGCCGCTGGGTGATGATGTTGATGGTGCCGCCGGTGGCCGAGGCGGTCGGGCTGTCCACGTCGGTGGTGCCGAGGTTCACGGTGGTGCGTTCGATGATCTCGGGATCGACCTGTTGGTTGGTGTAGATCGCGTAGTTGCCGCTGTCGTTGAGCTGCATGCCGTCTAGCATGAGCGAGATGCGCGGACCGTCGAAACTGCGCATGCGCAGATTGCCGCCGCTCGAGCCGTACGGATCGGTGTTGGTGAAGCTCACACCGGGCAGCAGGTTGAGCGACTGGACGACCGTCTGGCCGGCGAGCTGCGTGGCCAGGTACTCGGCGCCCACGCTGGAGCGCGATTTGGTGGCGCGCTCGGGCTGAATCAGCCCGGCGACACGCGGCGCGCGCTCGGCCGTGACCACGACTTCCTCGACGCGATCTTCGGCGATGCGCGTCGCGGTGGATTGGGCGGAAGCAGGCAGCGAAGCGAGGGCCAGACAGCTGCCCACGGCAGCCGCGAGGAGCTCGCTCGTGCAATTCGAACGCAGACGTCCGTTCATACTTTTCTCCGAGGATGTTGGCGATGTCGCGGGTTGGATGCATCGCAGGCGCGGCGTCCGTGGAGCGGCGCCCGGCTGGGGCGCATTGACGCATCGGGACGTGAAGGAATGGCGAAGCCGGCGTTAAGTGAACGTTACAGCCGGCGTCGTGCGCCGCATCGTGGCTCACGCAACAGCGCAGAGCGCGGCGCGATGATCCATGCGAGTCGCGCGCGGACCGGCCGTTGCATGCCCGGCCAGGCCGTTTCGCTCCGCCACGCGGGCTATTCCGATAATCTGACTGGGTCGCGCCGTGCGTCGGGAGCGGGCTCGATGCCGAGCAGGCTGGCCACGGTGGCATGCAATTGCAGCGCGTCGACCTGGCCCAGGTCCACGCCGCCCCAGGGCCGGCTCGCGCGCCAGATGAACAGGGCGCCGTGCATGTCCTCATTGACGGCCGGGTGATAACCATGCATCCCGAGCGGGCCGCCGACGCTGGCGGCATCGGCCGTGACGCCGGGCACGCGATGACTGAACGCATAGCCCGGATCGAGCACCACGACGAGGTCGCCGACCCGCGTCGGATGTGCATAGCCCCATTCCGGCGGCAGCGCTTCGCGCGCATACACACGTACGAAGCGGTAGCCAGCGAGACGCCGCTCGATTTCCTTGCGCGTCTCTGCGCCGGCGTCTTTCGTCAGGAACACCTGGCCGATGCTGCCGAGCGCCAGCGTCTTGATCGCGGGTCCGTGCGAGTCGGCGTCGATCAGACGCTCGAGGTTGACCAGGGTATGCACCGGCGACATGCCATGGTCCGTGGTCACCAGGAACACGAAATCGTCGGCGGGGGTGCGGCGTCGCTCCCACAGCGCGAGCGCCTCATCGTGCAGATGACGCAACAGCGCATCGGCGGCCATGGTCTGCTCGAGCGGTTCCTGCGCGTCGGGACCGAACTGGTGGCCGGCGGCATCGGGACCGACGATGTATCCCATCAGCAGCCGCAGGGGCGGCTCGTTGGCACGGTGCTCGAGGTCGTGGCGCCAGGCATCGAGCAGGGCATCCACCCGCTCGCGGTCCGAGAGCGTGGGGATGAAGCGCGACCCGAAGTATTCGGC
>QGUO01000154.1 GCA_003242495.1 Pseudomonadota bacterium
TCGCCGAGCGCCTGGCCGACGTGAAGTCGTTGCTCGAAGCGGTGGTGCCATGAGCGCCGGCAAGACCCCCGGCGCCACCCAGGAGATCCGGGTTCCCGACATTGGCGACTTCCAGGACGTCGAAATTATCGACGTGCTGGTCAAGCCCGGGGATCGGATCGAGCCGGAGACGGCGCTCATCACGCTGGAAACCGAGAAGGCCACCATGGACGTGCCGGCCCCGATGGGTGGTGTCGTCGAGTCGGTGGCCGTCAAGACGGGCGACCGTGTTTCCAAGGACAGTCTCATTCTGACGCTTGCCGTCAGCGGGCAGGCAGAGGCGGCGGCGCCCGCAGCGTCCCAGGCCGCGCCTGCGCCGCAGCCGGCCCCGGCCGCCGCGTCCGCGACGGTCGCGCCCGCGCCGACGCCGTCCTCCTACGACTTCGACATCGTGGTGCTCGGCGCCGGGCCGGGCGGTTACACCGCGGCGTTCCGCGCGGCCGATCTCGGGATGAAGGTGGGCCTGGTGGAGCGCTGGCCGACGCTCGGCGGCGTATGCCTCAATGTGGGGTGTATTCCTTCCAAGGCCTTGCTGCACGCGGCCAAGGTCATCGAAGAGGCGGCCGAGATGTCGGAGGCCGGCATCAAGTTCGGCAAGCCCAAGATCGATGCCCCGGCCTTGCGCGAGTGGAAGAACAAGGTGGTCGGGCGCCTGACCGGCGGCCTGACCGCGCTGGCGCGCCAGCGCAAGGTCGAGGTGATCCGCGGCACCGGCGTGTTCGTCGGCCCGCACGAGCTCGAGGTCAGCCACGAGGGCAGCGCCCGCCGTGTCACCTTCGCGCAGTGCATCATCGCCGCCGGCTCCGAGTCGGTCCGCCTGCCGGGGCTGCCCGATGACCCGCGGATCATCGATTCGACCGGGGCGCTCGAGCTCGATCTGCCCAAGCGCATGCTCGTCGTGGGCGGTGGCATCATCGGCCTGGAGATGGCCACGGTGTATGACGCCCTCGGGGTGAAGGTCAGTGTGGTGGAGCTCACCGACGGACTCATCCCGGGCTGCGATCGCGACCTCGTGCGACCGCTCGAGAAGCGGATCGCCAAGCGCTACGAGCGCATCATGCTCAAGACCCGAGTCACCGGCATCGAGCCGCTCAAGAACGGTCTGCGCGTGACCTTCGAGGCCGATGGCGCCGAGAAGCCCGAGCGCGAGGTGTACGACAAGGTGCTGCTGGCCGTGGGGCGCACGCCCAACGGCGGGCGGATCAACGCCGAAGCCGCCGGCGTGCTGGTCAATGAGCGGGGCTTCATCCCGGTGGATCGCCAGATGCGCACCAATGTGCCGCACATTTTCGCCATCGGGGACATCGTCGGCCCGCCCATGCTGGCGCACAAGGCGAGCCACGAAGGCAAGCTGGCGGCCGAAGTGGCGCATGGTGCGAAGCGTGCCTTCGATGCCCGCGTCATTCCCTCGGTGGCCTACACGGATCCGGAGATCGCCTGGGTCGGGCTCACCGAAACCGACGCCAAGGACAAGTCCATCCCCTACGAGAAGGCCACCTTCCCGTGGGCGGCGAGCGGTCGTGCCCTGTCGCTGGGCCGCGATGAAGGGTTCACCAAGCTCCTGTTCGACAAGGAGACCGGACGCGTGGTGGGCGGCGGCATCGTGGGACCCCACGCCGGCGATCTCATTTCCGAGGTGGCGCTCGCCATCGAAATGGGCGCGGATGCGGCCGACATCGGCCTGACCATCCATCCGCATCCGACGCTCTCGGAGACGGTGGCCTTCGCCGCCGAGGCCTTCGAAGGCACGCTCACCGACCTGTACATTCCGAAAAAGAGGGCCTGAGGCACGCGCCCCAGAGCGGGTGCCTCGAGGACCGGCATGCGGCGCGCCCCCAGCGGGCTGCCGAAGCGCCTACCGCCTGCCTGGGTCGGGCCCCGTCGGCCGGGGCCCGTCTTTCGTGACGCGCAACCCATTGACACCCGGGCAGGTATCGGCCGGCGTCGCGAGCCTGGGCGCCGCTGCCGCCACCGACGCGGTGCGCGTACCCTATGCCTCTCGGGCCACCGCGCCCTGCCGTGACGGCGGGCCGGCTGGCCGCAACGGAGGGTGTCCCATGTCTTTGTCGCGCACCATGAAAGTCGTGGACGCGCTCGAGCCGGGCGGGCCGGAAGCGCTCGTGGTGGTCGAGCGCCCGATGCCCGACGTCGGCTCCCGGGACGTGTTGATCGAAGTCGCTGCGGCCGGCGTCAACCGCCCGGACATCCTGCAGCGTCGCGGACGTTACCCGCCGCCGCCCGGTGCGCCGGCCCACCCCGGCCTGGAAGTTGCCGGCGTGGTCGTCGCCGTGGGCGCCGAGGTCGATACGCTGCGCAGCGGCGATCGCGTGTGCGCCTTGCTCGCGGGCGGCGGGTATGCGGAATACTGCGCCGTGCCCGTCGAGCAGGTGCTGCCGGTCCCCGCCGGTCTGAGCCTGGTCGAAGCGGCCTCCTTGCCGGAGGCGTATTTCACGGTGTGGAGCAATCTCTACGGGGCCGGCCGGCTGGCCGCAGGCGAGTGGCTGCTGGTGCACGGCGGCGCGAGCGGCATCGGCACGGCCGCGATCCAGCTTGCCCGCGCGCGCGGCAGCGTGGTGATCGCCACGGCGGGGTCCGCCGAGAAAGGTCGTTTTTGCCGGGCGCTGGGCGCCGCCCACGCCATCGATTACCGCACCGAGGATTTCGTCGCGGCGGTGGCCCGGCTGACCGACGGCCGGGGCGTGGACGTGATTCTCGACATGGTGGGCGGCGCCTATCTCCCCCGCAACCTCGAGGCGCTCGCCATGGACGGCCGGCTGGTCACCATCGGGATCCAGGGCGGCGCCGCGGGGACCCTCGACCTGTGGCGAGTGATGCGCCGGCGCCTGACCTTGACCGGCTCGCTGCTGCGTCCCCGTTCGGTGGAATTCAAAGGCGCCGTCAGGGCGCAGCTCGAGCAGCATGTCTGGCCGTTGTTCGAGAACGGCACGCTGCGGACGGTGGTGGACAAGGTGTTCCCGCTGGCCCAGGCGGCCGCCGCGCACGCCTACATGGAAAGCGGTGCGCACCGGGGCAAGATCGTCCTGGTGGTGCGCGATGAGAAGGGCTGAACGGCCAGCGACCCGTCGCGACGGGACCCGTCCGAGGCCGGATCCCGGGTGAGCCGGCGCGTCCCAGGGATCGCCGACGCGCTGCCGGTGCGGCCGGGCCGCGCGGCGCGGAACTCTCGATGTTCGGTGGGAGGCCGGGTCAGCGCCGGGCGGCCACGCTTTCCATCATCAGGCCGGTGCCGCCTTTGGTAATGTGTGCGACGATGGCCGTCCGTCGGTGAATCTTGGTGACCACGCCGAGATTGATGGCGAAGGCGAGATGGACGGTCGCGCCTTTCTTCAGGCCCAGGTTCTCGGTCTCGATGAACACCCCGTTCGCGCTCAAGTTGCGAGCCCGGCACAGCTTGCCGGGGCGACCGGGGACGGAGACGAACACCGCGGTTCTGGCCCGATGACGGGTATGGAGGCGTCTCTCCATGCGTGACTCCCGAAACCTTTGTTTGCTCGTTATGGAATCGCTGACCGCAGACGCATCGACCGGATCGTTCCCCGAAAGGCCTTCGCCCGAACGCACGTCGAGGTGCGCGAGCATTATGCCGCGGCGTCCCGGGCATGCGAAGCCTGCAATCGATTCATTACGAAGAGTTTCCTGACTTATGTCGCACGCCCTGACGCTACGTGAAATCCGCAATGCCGCCGAGGCGCTCGACGGACGCATCCGGCGCACGCCGGTGCACGAGCTGCGGACGCCCGAATCGCTGGCGGTGTGGGGGGCGCAGACGCGCGTCTTTCTCAAGCTCGAGGTTCTGCAGCTCACCGGGACCTTCAAGGCGCGCGGCGCGCTCCTCAATGCGCTCGCGCTCTCGGACGAGCAGCGCGCGCGCGGCGTCACGGCCATCAGCGCCGGCAATCACGCCATTGCGGTCGCGTTCGCGGCCGAAGCGGTCGGCGCCGCGGCGAAGGTGGTCATGATCGCGACGGCGAATCCCTTGCGCGTCGACCTGTGCCGCGCATATGGCGCCGAGGTGGTGTTCGCGCCGGATGCACACGCGGGGTTCGCCGCCGTGAAGGAGATCGAGGCGCGCGAGTCGCGCACCCTGATCCATCCGTTCGAAGGCCGGCTGACCGCGCTCGGCGCCGCCACTCTCGGATGGGAGCTGTGCTCGCAGGTGGAGGCGCTCGACGCGGTGGTCGTGCCGATCGGTGGAGGCGGGCTGTGCGCGGGGGTGGCCTCCGCGGTGAAGCTGCTCGCACCGGGTTGCCGGGTGTACGGCGTGGAGCCGGAAGGCGCCGACAGCATGCATCGCAGCTTCGCCGCCGGCGAGCCGCGCGCCATCGAGCGAGTGAGCACCATCGCGGACAGCCTCGGTGCGCCTTACGCCCTGCCGTTCTCGTTCGAGCTTTGTCGTCGCAATGTCGATGAACTGGTGAAGGTGAGCGACGCCGAGCTGCGTGCGGCCATGCGTTTTCTGTTGCGCAACGCCAAGCTGGCCGTGGAGCCGGCGGGCGCGGCTGCGACGGCCGCGTTGCTCGGCCCGCTGCGCGAGCGGTGTGCGGGCCAGCGCGTCGGGCTGATCGTGTGCGGCAGCAACATCGACGAGGCGAGTTATGCGAAGCTGATCGCCGAGGAGTCCTAGGCAACCCACCGCGAGGCCGGGCCAGAGGAGTTTCGCTCGTCCGCCTTCAGGTGCGCCCGTCGCACAAAGAACAAATGGTATCGTCCGATTTCAGCTCACCGCACCGTCACTTTCCCATCGGCGTGTTCGATTCCGGCGTAGGCGGCCTGACCGTTCTGCGCGCCCTGCGCGACCGCCTGCCGGCGGAGTCGTTCGTCTACCTCGGCGACACGGCCCGCCTGCCATACGGCACCAAGAGCCCCGACTCCGTGCGGCGTTATTCGCTGCAGGCATCGCAATTCCTGGTGTCGCGCGGCATCAAGTGCCTGGTGGTCGCCTGTAACACCGCGTCGGCCATGGCGCTGCCCCTGCTGCGCGAGCGGCTGAGCCCGATCCCGGTGATCGGTGTGATCGAGCCCGGGGCCGCCGCCGGGTGCGGCGCCTCGCGCAGCGGGCGCATCGCGGTGATCGCCACCGAGGGCACGGTGGCAGGCGGCGCCTACCAGGAGGCGATCGCGCGCATGCGCGCGGGTGCGCAGGTTCAGGCGCGCGCCTGCACCTTGTTCGTCGCGCTGGCCGAAGAAGGCTGGACGGAAGGGGAGATCGCGGAGACCGTCGCCCGGCGCTATCTCGAGGATCTGTTCGCGACGCCGGCGAGGGCGCCCGACACGCTGGTGCTGGGTTGCACCCATTTCCCGGTGCTGCTCGGCGCGCTGCGCCGGGTGGTCGGACCGGAGGTGACCATCGTGGACTCGGCCGCGACCACGGCGGCAGCGGTCGCCGCCGAGCTGGCCGAGCTGCAGCTCGCCGCCAGCGGCATCGCGCCCGGCCGGCTCACGCTCATGGCCACGGACGGCGCGGCTCGCTTCGCGCGCGTCGGCAGCCGCTTCCTGGGCGAGCCGTTCGCCGCCGACGACGTGGAGCTCGTGGATCTTTAGAAGGCCCCGGGCGGTCAGAGGTCTTCGAAGCACTCGTAACGATTGCGGCCGCGCAGCGTGGCGGCGTACAAGGCGTGGTCGGCGGCCCCCAGCAAGGCCTGGGCGTTCGGGAAGCGCTGCTGGGGCGTGAAGGTCGCCAGGCCGATGGACGCCGTCAGGCGCACGGTGCCCGCGTCGGTGACGTGCGCGGTGTCACGGATCGCCTCCAGCATGCGCTGGGCGACCTGGCGGGCGACGGCGGCATCGGCGCCGGGCAGCAGGACCAGGAACTCCTTGCCGCTGAAGCGGGCGACCTGGTCGCTGCCGCGCACGCTGGCCTGCAGCACCTGGGCGCAGCTGCGCAGGACCTGGTCGCCGGCCTGCATGCCGTATTCCTCGTTGATGTTCTTGAAATGATCGAGGTCGACGTGCGCCACGCTGAGCGTACGCCCGAAGATCACGGCCTGGGTGAACTCGCGATCGAGGAGCCGGTCCAGCCAGGCACGGTTCAGGGCCCCGGTGAGGGGGTCCCGGCGGCTGGCGTCCTCCAGTTCCTCGGTGCGCGACAGCAGCACGCTGGCGGTGGCCTGCAGGGCGCTGACCTCCTGCAGGGCATGCAGATTGCGCACGGCGAGCAGCTCGCGCGCCTCGGCGAGCAGGGCGTCGGCGTCGTCGGGATCGATGATGCTGGTCTCGTACAGCACCTCGGCCTCTGGAATGAGCTGCAGCACCAGCGTGACCGCCTGGGTGAACTGCTCGTCACGCAGTCCCAGCAGCCGCTGGGCTTGGCCGGCGACACGTTCCAGCGCGGCAGGGCGGTCATCGGCCACCACCGCCTCGGCCAGCTCGCTGCCGAGCGCCACGCAGCGCGCGCCCACGCCGGCCTCGCTTCGAGCATCGAGCTTCTCGGGCCGGTGGCTGTGCTCCGCGGCCAGCCAGAGCTTCTCGGGGAGATGCCAGGATTTGAGCAGTACGGCGCTGAAGGCGGCATGATCGCGGCCCAGCGCGGCGATTTCATAGGCGATCCATTCGGCGTGGCCGGCGCCCGGGGGCAGTCCGGCGTAGAAATCGCGCACGGCGCGATCCAGGGCCAGGATGCCCATGTCCTGCAGCAGCCCGGCGAGGAACCAGTCCTCCTCGTGGCCGGTGCGCGCCACCGCGCTGAAGGCGCGGGCGGCGGTCGCGGCCAGCAGTGCGCGACGCCAGAAGCGCGGGTAGTCGATGCCCTGGGGGCGCAGCGAGCGCAGCGAGGACAGCAGCGAGAAACTCAACGCCAGGGTGAGCGCCGCGTTGAGCCCGATGACCACCAGGGCTTGCCGCAGGTTCTGACTTGGGCGTTTTTGGGCGTAGAATGCGGAGTTGGCGATACGCAGGATCTTGGCCGTCATGGCCGGGTCGCGTCCCACAGCATGTGCGACTTTGGACATCTCGATGTCGGGATCGCGCGCCAGCGCGATGATTTCCGCGGCCACCGGCGAGGGGCTGGGGAAGTCGACCTGCGCTTTGAGGCGGATCTCGAGGTCGCGAGGCGAGAGCTGCTGGGGCATCGATACGGAATGGTGTCCTGCGGCAAACCGGTTGAGCTGCCGGGTGTATCGGCCACGGCGCGCCGATCCTTGAGGTTGTGCACCGGGCCCGGCCTTGGATCTAAAATGGAGTTTTCGGGCGGCGCCGCCGTAAAAGGACTGTTGACACTCAGTCTGCACCCAAAGAGAATAGCCGGCTCTTATGTCCGCGGAGGGGTACCCAAGCGGCCAACGGGGGCAGACTGTAAATCTGCTGGCTTACGCCTTCGTAGGTTCGAATCCTACCCCCTCCACCACCTCTCGAGCGGGTGTAGTTCAATGGTAGAACCTCAGCCTTCCAAGCTGATGGTGTGGGTTCGATTCCCATCACCCGCTCCATCCGCGGCAGGCGCGGAGGCAGGCGGCGGGCAGGATCGCATCGACGGGCCCGGATCGACCGGACTCGCGGGGAGAGCCTTTGGAGAAGATCAATTACGGGCCCACGTAGCTCAGTCGGTAGAGCACGTCCTTGGTAAGGACGAGGTCACCGGTTCAATCCCGGTCGTGGGCTCCAGCTCGAAGGGGCTTCCAGCTCGTCCGAAACGGACGATTTTGACGGTTTGTTGAATCGCTAGTCACTCATCGCCAGTCATATTCATTTTCGAGGAATGCCGCTGTGGCCAAAGAGAAGTTTGAGCGGACCAAGCCGCATGTGAACGTAGGCACGATCGGGCACGTGGACCATGGCAAGACGACGCTGACGGCGGCGTTGACGAAGGTGATGGCCGAG
>QGUO01000582.1 GCA_003242495.1 Pseudomonadota bacterium
GCGGCAGCTCGCCGCTGCGGGCGATCCACGTCCTCCGGCCCCGACGAAGCTCTCATTTCATACCGAACACGACGCATCGTTGCAAGGATGCGCCACAGGCGGTGGCTCGCCCGCCCCGCAGGCGGGTATGCTCGCGCCCCCTCGTCGAATAAGACCAGTATGACGATTCTGTTGATCCTACTCGTGCCGGTGGCCATCGGCGCGACCCTGGCGTTGATCACGCGCACCCGGGCGCTCGGCATGCCGGCTGCGCCGACCGTGTTCCTGTACGAGGGCTGCACACCGCACCAAGACCCGCCCGCAATCCCGAAAATCATCTGGTCGTACTGGCACACGCCCGAGCGCCCGCTGACGGTCGAATGGTGTCTGCACAGCTGGGGCGCGCACAATCCCGGCTGGACCATCCGCTCCGTCCACCGCGAGAACCTGGCCGAGTTCGTCGATCTCGCGCAGCTCCCGGCCGCCTTCCATGACGTCACGCCGATGCGCCAATCGGACTGGCTGCGGCTGTATTTTCTGCGTCGTTACGGCGGCGTCTGGCTCGACGCCAGTTTCATCCTCACCGAGTCGCTGGACTGGCTGATCGCCGCGCAGACCGGCAGCCGCGCCGATTACCTCGGCTTCTATCTCGACAAGTACACGACACGTCCGGACTGCCCCATCATCGACAGCTGGTGCATGGCCGCGCCTGCCGGCAGCCGCTTCGTCGAAGCCTGGTTCGCGGAGTTCTCGCTCGCAATGACCATGGGCGACGCGGCGTACCTGGCATCGTTGCAGAGTACCGGTGGGGCGGAACGGCTACTGCAGAAGCTGCCCCGCCCCGATTATCTGATGATTCACGTCACGGCCCAGCGGGTGCTCGAGCGTGGCGGACCGTATCGCCTGCACCTCATCCGGGCGGAGGACTCGGCGTACTATTACCAGGCGCTGTCGAGCTGGAAGCGCCTGGGCTTCTTTACGCGCATCCTGCTCAACCGCCGACCGCACTTGCCGCCCCCGCTGATCAAGCTGCGCGGCGGCGAGCGTCGCAAGCTCGAGCCATACCTGCGCCACCGGCTGTTCAGTCGGCACAGCATCGTCGGCACGCACCTGGACCCGAGAGCGATGGGCAGGCCGAGTTGACCTGACCGTGCGCCCGATCGCAGGCCACCGCCGAGGCAGGGGCATCATCCGCACCGAGCCCTGCCA
This sequence comes from Pseudomonadota bacterium, assembly GCA_003242495.1. Taxonomy (GTDB): domain Bacteria; phylum Pseudomonadota; class Gammaproteobacteria; order Steroidobacterales; family Steroidobacteraceae; genus Steroidobacter. Next base: position 1,189 of record QGUO01000582.1, read on the forward strand.
CGGGTCGGCCGCGACGGCGCATGCGATGGGACATATTCCGCCCTACAATGCACCCCATGCGTGCGTTCTTCCTTTTCACGGGCCTGCTCGCAGGCTCACTGGTCGTTGCGGCCGCCCTCACCTACCCCGCCTGGCTGCTGGTCGGGTTGATCTCCATCGAGCCGGTCCACCGCGTCATGCATCGGATTGCCATGCTCGTCGCGCTCATCGGACTGGTGGTGCTCACCCGGCGACTGGGCTTGTCCGATCGCGAGTCGCTCGGGTACGGCCTGCCGGGGCCGATCTTCAGACGCCAGTTCCTGACCGCCTGGCTGGCAGGGTTCGCGCTCATGCTGCCGCTCGCCGCCTTGCTGCTCGGCCTGGGCATCCGCGAGGTCAAACCGGAACTCGACATGACGCTCGGTGCGCTGCTCGGCATCTTCGCCGCCGGTGTGTTGTCGGGTCTAGCCGTGGCGTTCATCGAGGAGACCTTCTTCCGCGGTGTGCTGTACAGTGCCGTCGCCCGCAGCTCGGGCGTCGCGGCCGCCATGGTGGCGCCCAGCCTCCTTTATGCCGCGCTGCATTTCCTGGGCGGCCGGTTGCGCATTCCGCCCGAGGAGGTCTCGTGGGAACACGGGTTCGAGGTTCTGGCGAACCTGTTCGAGCGTTACGCCGAGCCGCTCATGCTGGTGGATTCCTTGCTGGCGTTGTTCATGCTGGGGATATTGTTCTCCGTTCTGCGGCTGCGCACCGGGGCGATCGCGGCCTGCGCCGGGCTGCATGCGGCCGGCGTGACCACCATCGCCGTGTTGCGCGAGACCACCGCCGTGAATCCCGAGGCCGCCTTCGGCTTTCTGGTGGGCACCTATGACGGGGTGATCGGCTGGGCGGCGCTGGCGTGGTTCGGCCTGCTCGCGGCGGTGTACCTGCGCTTCAGCGCGCG
>QGUO01000155.1 GCA_003242495.1 Pseudomonadota bacterium
GCATACAGCCATGCCACGGCATGAATACACGCACATCATGTCCGCGGCCATGGAGGATCCGGGGCAGCGCGCCGGCCACGTCGGCGAGCCCGCCGGTCTTGGCGAGCGGGGCGACCTCGGCAGCGATGAAGCAGATGCGCAGCGGCATGTAAGCTCGGGGCGCGTTGCGCCCAGGGGGCGTGGCGTGATGGGGCGGGCGGGGTGGCTCAGGCCTGACCGTCGGCCGCTTCCTTGCCGTTGGTGCGCGGCGCTTCGCGCTGCGGGGCGAAGGCCGCCAACATGGTCTCCTGCATGCGCGACCACATCTCGAGATTGTGTCGCGTCATCTCGGACATGGCGGCGAGCGGGGCCGTGTTCATCATGCGGGTGAGCTGGGATTGCACCGCTTCCTGCTGGTGCATGAAGGTTTCGACACTCTTTTCGAGGTAGGAGCTGAAGAAGCCTTGTAATGAGTTGCCGTAGAAGCGGATGAGCGATTCGAGCAGCTGAGTGGAGAGGATGGGACGTCCGAACTGCTCCTGATCGGCGATCACTTGCAGCAGGATGAGGCGCGTGATGTCCTCGTTGGTTTTGTCCTCGATCACGCGAACCCGCACGCCGGAAACGATGAGGTTTCGTATGTCCTCGAGCGTGATATGCCGGCTTTGCGACGCGTCATACAGACGCCGGTTCGCATATTTCTTGATCAGCCTTTCTTCGCTCATCGCTTGAAGAGCCTCAAGGAAGCAGTAAGGGTACTCTAGCCGCGCACATTTGGCGGTGCAACAATGGTGGGCCTATGGCACAGGCAGATCCGGATCGTCACGAGCGGGCTCATGCCCAGGAAGCGCCCGAACACGCTCCCCGGCCCGCGGGCCTGGAAGAGGCGGAGGCGCTGGGCCGCAAATGGCTGGAACTGGGGCAGGTCTGGCTGCAGGGCCTGGCCCAGTCCGCGGCCGGATCGGCCACGCGGGCCCCGGCCGGGCCAGCTGACGAGGGTGCGGCCGATGCTGCAGATGCACAAGGCGCGTCCACCACGCCGCCCGCCACCGACCCGTTCGAGGTCGGTCGCGCGCTGATCGAGGCGTGGCGCACGGCGTGGGCCGGGACCGGCGCCGCCCAGGCCACCGTTTCGCAGGTTTTTTCCGACTGGCTCGCGAGCATGCCGCTCCTGGGGCCGGCTCGCGAGCAGACGCGTTTGCTGCGCGAACTGGCCGAGGCGCAGGCCGAATGCCGCCGTCTCGAACAGGAGCTCGCCGCGGTGTTGCTGCAGGTGCAAACCGAGACGCTCGAGCGGCTGGCCGAACGCGTGCAAGCGGCCGGCGTGACCAACAGCGCCGAAGGCTATCGGCGTATTCACGATTTGTGGGTGGAATGCGGCGAGCAGGTCTATGCGCAGGTGGCCCACAGCGAGGCCTATGCGCGGTTGCAGGGGGCGCTCGGCAACGCCACCATGCGTTTGCGCGCCAGGCAGCAGGCGCTCCTCGAGCAGGCCTTGAAGCAATTGGATCTGCCCACCCGCTCGGAGCTCAATACCTTGCATCGGCAAGTGCGCGAGCTGCGCCAGAAACTGGCCGCGCTCGAGGCGCCGCGCGCCGGTGTGCGACGGCGGCCCGCAAAGCAAACATGACGAGCCCATTCGAATTCGATCCACAGGTGCTGGCCCAGGAGGCCGAGCGCTTCGCGGCGCGGCTGCGTGCCGGCATGGAATCGCTCGCGCGCGTCGCCGAGGTGCAGATCGGCACGGCCCCCAAGGAGGCGGTGTATGCGGAGGACAAGCTCGTCCTGTACCGTTACTTGCCCGAGCCCGACGTGCAGCCCGAGGCGCGCATCGCCACGCCACTGCTCATCTGTTACGCGCTGGTGAATCGTCCTTACATGCTCGACCTGCAGCCCGACCGCTCGCTGATCCGCGGGCTGCTCAAGCGCGGCGTGGACGTGTACCTCATCGACTGGGGCTATCCCGACGGGGCCGATCGCTATCTGGGGTTCGAGGACTATGTGCTGCGCTACCTGCCGAACTGCGTGGCGGCGGTCGAACGCACCAGCGGCTCGCAGGGCGTGAACCTGCTCGGTGTCTGCCAAGGCGGGACGCTGAGCGTCTGCTACGCCGCGCTGCATCCGGAGCGTGTGCGCAACCTGTTGACCATGGTGACGCCGGTCGACTTCCGCACCCCGGACAATCTGCTCACCAAGTGGGCCGAGCACGTCGACGTCGATGCGCTGGTGGCCACCGTGGGCAACGTGCCGGGCACGATGCTCAACGCCTTGTTCCTGAGCCTCATGCCGTTTCGGCTGACGGTGCACAAGTATCTGGCGCTGCTCGATCAGATCGAGGACGCTGCGGCGGTCGAGAACTTCCTGCGCATGGAGAAATGGATTTTCGACAGCCCCGACCAGCCCGGGGAAATGTTCCGGCAGTTCATGACCTGGCTGGTCAAGGAGAATCGATTGATGCGCGGCGCCCTCGAGATCGCCGGCCGGCGCATCGATCCGCGACGCATCACCATGCCGGTGTTCAATATGTACGCCCTGCAGGATCACCTGGTGCCGCCGGCGGCGAGCACGCCGCTGCGAACGCTGGTCGGCGCCGTCGACTACTCGGAGTACGCGTTCGCCGGCGGGCACATCGGCATCTATGTGAGCGGGGCGGCCCAGCGCGAAGTGCCGCCACGCATTGCCGAGTGGCTGCGCGCGCGCGACCCGCGGCCCGCCCGGCGACGTTCATGAGCATGGATCCGGCGCGCATCCGAGGCACCCGGGCACCCGCGCCGGGCGTGCGCGCTGGCCGCTGGGCGCGGCCCGGGCCCGTGCCGGCGTGGCGCGGATGCGACGTGCGTGAGCACAACGCGACAGGTTCAGGCTACACTTGCCCTCTCGGCTCCATCACTGTAACGCCGCCATGATCTACGACAGCATTCTCGGCACCATCGGCCGCACGCCCGTCGTGCGTATCAACCGTCTCGCGCCTGAGCACGTCACCATGTACGTGAAGTGCGAGTTCTTCAACCCGCTCTCCTCGGTCAAGGATCGTCTGGCGATCGCCATCATCGAGGACGCCGAGCGGCGCGGCCTGCTCAAGCCCGGTCAGACGGTTGTGGAGGCAACGTCGGGCAACACCGGCATCGCGCTCGCCATGGTGTGCGCCGCGAAAGGCTATCCGTTCGTGGCGGTCATGGTGGAGAGCTTCTCCATCGAGCGGCGCAAGATCATGCGCCTGCTCGGCGCCAAGGTGATTCTCACGCCGGCGGCCGAGCGCGGCACGGGCATGGTGCGGCGGGCCGAGGAGCTTGCGGCCAAGAACGGCTGGTTCCTGGCGCGGCAGTTCGAGAACCTCGCCAATCCCGAGTATCACCGCAACACCACGGGCCCGGAGATCCTCAGCGACTTCGCCGGCCGCCGGCTCGACTTCTGGGTGACCGGGTGGGGTACCGGCGGCACCCTCACCGGGGCGGGCGAAATGATCAAGAAGGCGCGCCCGGACGTGCGCATCGTGGCCGCCGAGCCGGCCGGCGCGGCGCTGCTCTCGGGCGGGGAGTTCAAGCCGCACAAGATCCAGGGCTGGACGCCGGACTTCGTGCCCGCGGTGCTCAATCGCGCCGTGCCCGACGAGATCGTGCCGGTCACCGACGAGGAGGCCATCCAGGCGGCGCGTGACCTCGCCAGTCGCGAGGGCATCTTCTGCGGCATCTCTGCGGGCGGGACGTTCGCTGCGGCGCTCAAGGTCGCGCAGCAGGCGAGCGAAGGCTCGGTGATCCTCGCCATGCTGCCCGACACCGGTGAGCGTTACCTGAGCACGGCGCTCTTCGAGGGCATTCTCGAGGGGTCGGACGCCGAGCTCTGAGCGGCTCGGCGCGCGCCGTTTGAACGCAATCACGAATCCAGAATAAATCGCGAGGCTTTGCGAATCTTTACAGCTCAGCCCGGTCTGTACCGATACCCTGCGGTACGTGTCGCTCGGCGAGTCGGAGCCTGGCGCCATTTTCCGCGGCGACGCTCGTTTCTGGCCTACGAGAGCTGTGCGACATCTTTCATTGCAATTTCTTCCCGACCCGCCAGGCAGCCGCTGGATGACTCTGCTCGTGAGGCGTAACGCCATCGTCCTCGTCCTTGTCCTGGCGACAGCGCTCGCCGTGGGCGGGTACGTGTTTTTCGGCCGCGAATCGGTGCCGGCGCCGACCGGGCCTCGCCCGCCGGCGGTGCGGGAAGTGGCGGTGAGCGTCACGTATCCGGCCATGAAGGAGTTCGACCACGAGGTCGAGGCGCTCGGCACCCTGCGCGCCAACGAGTCGGTGGATGTGACCGCCAAGACGGCGGATCGCGTGGTGGCCATCCGCTTCGAGGAGGGGCAGCAGGTGCAGGCCGGCCAGGTGCTCGTGGAGCTCGACAGCACCGAGGAGCGTGCCGACCTCGCCGCCGCAGAGGCGGCGCTGCTCGACAGCCGCAGCCAGTTCAACCGCAGCCGCGAGCTCTTCGAGACGCGGGTGCTGTCCGAAGCCCAGCTCGATCAGCTGCAGGCCACGCTGTCGACCAACGAGGCGCGGGTGGCCGCGGCGCGCTCGCGGCTGAACGACTCCATCATCAAGGCGCCGTTCAGCGGTCGCGTGGGGCTGCGCAATGTCAGTCTGGGCAGCCTGGTCCAGCCCGGCACGGTCATTACCACGCTCGACGACCTGAGCGTGATGAAGCTCGATTTCGCCGTTCCCGAGGTGTTCCTCGCCACGCTCGCGCCGGGGCAGGAAGTGGGCGCGCGCAGTGTGGCCTATCCCGACGAGGTGTTCCGCGGGCGCGTCTCGAGCATCGGCACGCGCGTTGATACCACCACCCGGTCCGTGCCGGTGCGTGCGCTCATCGACAATCCCGATGGACGGCTGCGCCCCGGGATGTTCATGACCGTGCGCCTGGTCCGCTCGGAGGGTGAGGCGATGATGCTGCCCGAGGCCGCCATCGTCCCCGAGGGCGACCGGCACTATGTCTTCGTGGTCGAGGAGGGCCAGGCACGTCGCCGCGAGGTCGAGATCGGCCGCCGCCGACCCGGCGAAGTGGAGATCCTCGGCGGTCTGGCGCTCGAGGAAGCGGTGATCGTCGACGGGACCCTCAACGTTCGCGACGGCTCCCCGGTCAACGTGGTGGAGCGGGCCGCGCCCGACGGCACGGAGCCCACCTGACATGGCGCGCCGCCCGCTCGCGCGCATGCCGGCGCGCCCGCAACCGGCCGTCCGCCACGCGTGGGCTGAAGCATGATTCTCTCGGAAATCTCCGTCCGTCGGCCGGTGTTCGCCATGGTGGTCAGCCTGCTGCTGACCATCATCGGCCTCATGGCCGCGAGCCGGCTCACCGTGCGCGAGGTGCCCGACATACAGCGTCCGGTGGTGAGCATCGATACCGTGTACCGCGGCGCGTCGGCCGCGGTGATCGAGTCGAAGATCACCCAGGTGATCGAGAACCAGGTCGCCGGCATCGAGGGCATCGAGATCCTGCGCTCCTCGAGTTTCGACGAGCGCTCGCGCATCAACATCGAGTTCTCCCTGGATCGCGACATCGAATCGGCCGCCAACGACGTGCGCGACCGCGTTTCGCGCGTGGTGCGCGCCCTGCCCGAGGAAGCCGAGCAGCCGCAGATCAGCAAGGTCGATTCCACCGCCGATCCGGTCGTGTGGCTCAACCTGGCGAGCGACCGCCGTTCGGCGCTCGAGCTCACCGATTACGCGCGGCGCAATCTCGTCGATCGCTTTTCGGTGGTGAGCGGCGTTGCCCAGGTGCAGATGGGCGGCGAGCGTCGCTATGCCATGCGTATCTGGCTCGATCGCCAAGCGCTCGCCGCGCGCGGCCTCACCGCCCAGGACGTGGAGAACGCCCTGCGGGCGGAGAACGTGGAGCTGCCGGCCGGGCGCATCGAGTCGCTGGAGCGCGAGTTCACGCTGCGCACCGATACGGGACTGCGCACCGTGAGCGATTTCAGCGGCCTGGTCGTCGGTCGCGGCGCCGACGGCTACCTCGTGCGGCTCGGCGAAGTCGCCGATATCGAGCTCGCCGCCGAGGACCTGCGCTCCCTGTCGCGTACCAATGGCCGCTCGGGGATCAGCTTCGGCATCGTGCCGCAATCGACGGCCAACGTGCTGGAGGTCTCGGCCGGCGTCAAGGAGGAGCTGGAGCGCATCCGGGAGACGTTGCCGGAGGACATGCAGCTCGAGATCAATCTCGATGAATCGATTTTCGTGGCCGAATCGATCGCCGAGGTGATCCACGCGCTGGTCGTGGCGCTGCTGCTGGTGCTGATCGTCATTTTCCTGTTCCTCGGCACGGTGCGCGCCACGATCATTCCGGCGGTCACGATTCCGGTGTCGGTGATCGCCGCAGCCATCGTCATGGCGATGGCCGGCTACTCCATCAACGTGCTCACGCTCCTGGGCGCCGTGCTCGCCATCGGCCTGGTGGTGGACGACGCCATCGTCGTGCTGGAGAACATCGTGCGGCGGATCGAGGAAGGCCAGCCGCCGCTGCTCGCCGCCATCGACGGCACCCGCGAGATCGGCTTCGCCGTGATCGCCACCACGCTGGTGCTGATCGCGGTCTTCCTGCCGATCTCGTTCATCCAGGGCAACGTCGGGCGCCTGTTCGGCGAGTTCGGCATCACCGTCGCCGCCGCCGTGGCGTTCTCCTCGCTCGTGGCGCTCACGCTGGTGCCGATGATGTGCTCGAAGATCTTCGGGCAGGGCATCGTGCGTGGTCGCGTGGCCGCTGCGATGGATCGCTTCTTCCGCTGGCTGTCGAGCGCCTATGAGAACTCGCTGCGTCGGGTGATCCGCAAGCCGGGCATGGTACTGGCCGCCGGGGGCGGCACGCTCGTGCTGTCGTATGTGCTTTTCCAGGCGCTGCCATCCGACGCGCCGACGGAGGACCGCCAGCGCGCCGTGATCATCCTTACCGCGCCGGAAGGCTCGAGCCTGCAGTACCTGGACCGCTTCCTGCGCCAGGTCGAGGCCATCGCCATGGAGGAAGTGGAACGGGGCAACGTGCTGCGCTTCCTGACGCGTACCGGCAGCTGGGGCGGTGGCTCGGACGTGAACGTCGGGCGCGTGTTCCTGGCCCTGAGCTCCTGGGATCAGCGCAAGGAATCGGCGCAAGAGATTGCGGCCCGCCTGCGCGAGCGCCTGGCGGACCTGACCGGTGTGCGGGTCATCGTCGGCACGCCGGGCGGCATCGGCCAGCGCGGCTTCGGCTCGCCCGTGCAGCTGGTGCTGGGCGGCAGCACCTACGAGGAGCTGGCGGAGTGGCGCGACCACATCATCGCCCGGGCAGCCGAGAATCCGGGGCTGGTCAACGTCGATTCCGATTACTACGCGCGCAAGCCGCAGCTGCGCGTTTCCATCGATCGCAACCGTGCAGGTGACCTCGGCGTGTCGCTCACCACGGTCGGGCGCACCCTCGAGACCATGATGGGCTCGCGCATCGTGACCACTTTCCTCGACCGCGGCGAGGAGTACAACGTCATCCTTCAGGCGCGCGAGGCCGATCGCGCCACGCCGAGCGATCTCACGCACATTTACGTGCGCTCCTCGACCACCGGCGAGCTGGTGCCGCTGTCGAACCTGGTGCGCATCGAGGAGGTGGCCGGCCCGGTCGAGCTGCGGCGCTTCGATCGCATGCGCGCCGTGACCATCTCGGCCAACCTGAGCCCCGGCTATTCGCTGGGTGAGGCGCTCGACTGGCTGGAGAACCTGATCCGCACCGAGCTGCCCTCGCACGCGCAGATCAATTACGACGGCGAGTCGCGCGAGTTCCGCCGCTCCGGCGGCGCGCTCTATGAGACCTTCGTGCTGGCGCTGGTGATCGCGCTGCGGGTGCT
>QGUO01000156.1 GCA_003242495.1 Pseudomonadota bacterium
ATGGCGGCAGGCGCGCCCGGCATCGCAGGCACGCGCCACCGCGTAGACGTAGGCGCGTGCGGCATTGAGTTCTGTATACATGTCGGCGATCTTGGCCTGAACGAGCTGAAAATGCCCGATGGGCTGACCGAACTGCGTGCGCGCATGCACGTACGGCAGCACCAGGTCCAGCGCCGCCGCCATGAGCCCGAGCGGCCCTCCGGCGAGCACCACGCGCTCGAAATCGAGACCGCTCATCAGCACGCGCACCCCGCCGTCGGGCTCGCCGAGCACGTTGGCGTCGGGCACGAAGCAGTTTTCGAACACCAGTTCGCTGGTGCTGGACCCACGCATGCCCAGCTTGTCGAGCTTCTGCGCCGTAGAGAACCCGGCGAAGCCACGCTCGACGATGAACGCCGTGATGCCCTTGGCCCCTGCGGCGGGTGTGGTCTTGCCGTAGACGATCAATACGTCGGCATCGGGGCCGTTGGTGATCCACATCTTGCGGCCCGTGAGTGCATAGCCGCCCTCGGTCCGCTCGGCGCGCAGCTGCATCGAGATCACGTCCGATCCGGCACCGGGCTCGGACATGGCAAGCGCACCGACGTGCTCGCCGGAAAGCAGCCGCGGCAGGTAGCGCTCGCGCTGCGCGTCGGTGCCGTTCAGGCACAACTGGTTCACGCACAGGTTCGAATGCGCCCCGTAGGACAGCCCCACGGCGCCCGAGGCCCGGGAAATCTCCTCCATCGCGACCACGTGCGCGAGGTAGCCCAGACCCGCCCCGCCGAAGCGCTCGGGGACGGTGATGCCGAGCAAGCCCTGTGCGCCGAGTTGCGGCCACAGATGGCGCGGGAACTCATTGGTGCGGTCGATCTCCGCGGCGAGGGGAGCAATCACGTCAGCCGCGAAGCGGCGGACATGGCTGCGGATTTCCTCGATGGTCTCGCCAAGCCCGAAGTCGAAATCGACGACGCTGGTGGGTCCGCTCATGGCTGGAACTCCGTCGCTTGCCCGGCTTTGTCCCATTGTTGTATTGTCGGACAATGTTTGCAAGGGGGCGGCCGCGTCGCGACCCGCCCCGGCCCCTCGACCTGGCGCATCGAGCATGTCCATCATCGAATCGACGCTCTCGCGGGATGACGGCTTCGCCGCCAATGCGCGCGCCATGCGCGCGCTGGTGGCCGACCTGCGCGCAACCGTGGCCGAGATCATGCAAGGAGGCGGCGAACGCGCCTGCGCCAGGCACGTGGCGCGCGGCAAGCTCCTGCCGCGCGAACGCATTCGCCGCCTGACGGACGTCGGCTCGCCGTTTCTGGAGCTGTCGCAGCTCGCCGCATACGGCGTCTATGACTCGCCCGTGCCGGCGGCGGGCATCGTGACCGGCATCGGCCGCGTGTCCGGCCGCGAATGCGTCATCGTCGCCAACGACGCCACCGTCAAAGGCGGTACGTACTATCCGCTCACGGTGAAGAAGCACCTGCGCGCCCAGGAGATCGCCGCGCAGAATCGCCTGCCCTGCATCTACCTGGTCGACAGCGGCGGCGCCTACCTGCCGGCCCAGGACGAGGTGTTTCCGGATCGCGACCATTTCGGGCGGATCTTCTACAACCAGGCGAACATGTCGGCCGCCGGCATCGCGCAGATCGCGGTGGTGATGGGCAGCTGCACCGCAGGCGGCGCGTACGTGCCCGCCATGTCCGACGAAGCCATCATCGTGCGCAATCAAGGCACGATCTTTCTCGGCGGGCCACCGCTCGTCAAAGCCGCCACGGGCGAGGTGGTCTCCGCCGAGGAGCTGGGCGGCGCCGACGTCCACTCACGCATCTCCGGCGTCACCGACCATTACGCCGCAGACGACGATCATGCCCTGGCCCTCGCCCGGCGCGTGGTGGCCAATCTCAACCAGCGCAAGCAGATCTCGCTCGAGACGCGCACGCCCGAGGATCCGCGATACGATCCGGAGGAGCTTTACGGGATCGTGCCGCATGACCCGCGTAAGCCCTTCGAGGTGCGCGAGGTGATCGCGCGCATCGTCGACGGCAGCCGCTTCGACGAGTTCAAGCAGCTCTACGGCACGACCCTGGTGTGCGGTTTCGCGCATATTTTCGGCTACCCCGTGGGGATCGTGGCGAACAACGGCATCCTGTTCAGCGAGTCCGCCTTGAAAGGCACGCACTTCATCGAGCTGTGCTGCCGCCGGGGCATTCCGCTGGTGTTCCTGCAGAACATCACCGGCTTCATGGTCGGACGCAAATACGAGTCCGGGGGCATTGCCAAGGATGGCGCGAAAATGGTCACCGCGGTCGCCTGCGCCAAGGTCCCGAAGTTCACCGTGATCATCGGCGGCTCGTTCGGCGCCGGCAATTACGGCATGTGCGGCCGTGCCTACTCGCCACGCTTCCTGTGGATGTGGCCGAACGCGCGCATCTCGGTCATGGGCGGCGAGCAGGCCGCCGCGGTGCTCGCACAGATCCGCCGCGAGAATCTCGAGGCGCAGGGCCGCACCTGGAGCGCCGAGGACGAGGAAGCCTTCAAGGCGCCGATCCGCCAGCAGTACGAAACCCAGGGCCACCCCTACTATGCGAGCGCGCGGCTGTGGGACGACGGCATCATCGACCCGCTCGATACGCGCATGGTGCTCGGTCTGGGCCTGTCCGCCGCCCTGAACGCCCCGATCGAGCGCACCGAGTTCGGCGTGTTTCGCATGTAGCGCAGCGTGACGGCGATTTGCCGGGCTGGTGAGGCATCGGGATCGCAGCGGGAGGCCGTCCGCGCCGCTCGAGGATTCGCCATGCAAGACGGGTTCGCATGCGCTTGTCAGACGGTGAGGTGACATAGCATGTTCGACAAGCTCCTCATCGCCAATCGCGGCGAAATCGCCGTGCGGGTGATCCGCACCGCGCGGCGCCTGGGCATCCGCACCGTCGCGGTGTATTCGGCCGCGGATGCGCACGCCCTGCACGTGGAGCTCGCCGACGAAGCCGTCTGCATCGGCCCCGCGCCCGCCTCGCAAAGCTACCTGCGTGGCGCGGCCATCCTCGACGCGGCGCGTCGCACCGGCGCCGGAGCCATCCATCCGGGCTACGGCTTCCTGGCCGAGAACGCCGCGTTCGCCGCCGCCTGCGCCGCCGCCGGAGTGGTGTTCATCGGTCCGCCGGCCGAGGCGATCCGCGCCATGGGATCGAAGGTCGAGGCAAAGCACTTGATGGCCGCAGCCGGCGTGCCGTTGATCCCCGGCTACCACGGTGCCGCGCAGGACCTGGCGACGCTCGCGCGCGAGGCCGAACGCATCGGCTATCCCGTGCTGGTCAAGGCGTCGGCGGGCGGCGGCGGCAAGGGCATGCGCGTGGTGGACTCACCGCAGGAGCTCGAGGCCTGCGTCAGGGGTGCGCAGCGCGAAGCCAAGGCCGCGTTCGGCGACGACACGCTGCTCATCGAGAAATATCTCGCCCGTCCCAGACACGTGGAGGTCCAGGTGTTTGCCGACACGCACGGCAATTGTCTCCATGTGTCCGACCGCGACTGCTCCATCCAACGACGCCATCAAAAGATCCTCGAAGAGGCGCCCGCGCCGGCGCTGAGCGACGCGTTGCGTTCGCGCATGGGGGCGGCGGCGGTGGCAGCGGCGCGCGCCGTGGGATACGTGGGCGCCGGCACGGTCGAGTTCCTGTACGAATCCGGCAGTTTCTACTTCATCGAAATGAACACCCGGCTGCAGGTCGAGCACCCCGTCACCGAGATGATCACGGGCATCGATCTCGTCGAATGGCAGCTGCGCGTCGCCGCCGGAGAACCGTTGCCCTGCACCCAGGCGCAGATCGAGCGGCGCGGGCACGCGTTCGAAGCGCGCTTGTACGCCGAAGACCCACAGCGCGAGTTCCTGCCCGCCACCGGGCGGCTGCTGCATCTGCGCGCGCCCCGCGAAAATCGTCACGTGCGCGTCGATACCGGCGTACGCCGCGGCGACGAGGTGTCGGTCCACTATGATCCGCTGCTCGCCAAGCTCATCGTCTGGGACGAGGATCGCTCGGCCGCGTTGCGCCGTCTGCGCGGTGCACTCGCCGAATACGAGGTGGCGGGCGTCGCAACGAACCTCCCGCTGCTCGCCGCGGTGGCCGCGCACCCCGCGTTCGCGGGCGCCGAGATCGATACCGGCTTCATCGAGCGCCACCGCGGCGAGCTGGCGCTGTCGCCGGCCGCGGCCTCGGACGAAGAGCTGGCGCTCGCCGCCCTGGCGGTCGTGCTGCGCCGGGCCGCGCAGGCGCACCGGCCCGATCCCGATCCGCACTCGCCCTGGAACGCCGTGAACGGCTGGCAGCTCAACGCCGACAGCCGACATGAGCTGCACATCGCCGACGGTGCGGCGCGCCACGCGCTGGCCGTGCATTTCCGCCGTACGGGCTATGAGGTGGACGTGCCCTCCGGGAGACGGCTCGCCGCCAGCGAAGTGGCGTGGCGCGGCATCGAGCTGAGCGCGACGCTGGACGGACGGCGCACACGCACCCGCGTCATCTTCGAGGATGCGCCGGACCGCCCGGGCGCGCTCACCCTCATTGGCGACGGACGGACATGGCGCGCCGAGCTGTGCGACCGGACGGCACGCGGCGCCGCACAGGCGGCCAGCTCAGGTCGCGTGATCGCACCCATGCCCGGCACCGTGGTCACGGTGCTGATCAGCGAACACCAGCGTGTCGAGCGCGGGCAACCGTTGCTGGTGATGGAGGCGATGAAGATGGAACACACGCTCAGGGCGCCCCTCTCCGGGAGCATCGAGGAGCTGTCGTGCAAAGCCGGCCAACAGGTCAGCGAGGGCGCACAGCTGCTGAGCATCACGCCCGACCGCCCGGCCGCCGCGGACGCGTGACGGGTGCGCGCGACACGCCGGGAGACGCTCGAGCGAGCGCCCGGAAGGACCGGCTCCCGCAAGAGTCAGCTCAGGACGTGACCAGCTTGCCGATCACCGCTTCCTCCGGACGCTCCGGCAAGTAGCGGACTTTCACGGTCACGCCGGTCGAGAGCAACTCGCACGGCAGATCTTCCGTGCTGCGCCACTCGGTATGACAGCCCACCAGCGCCTGGTGCATGCCCGGCGGGGCAAACTCGAAGTAAAGCCGCGTGCACGAGTCCAGCAGGCCGGGACGCTGGATGGCCACGATGCGCCCCTCGCAGGATTTGCCGCGGGCGATGATCTCGCGGCGCCGACGCTCCTGCATGTTCTCCCGCACGCGCGACACCACCATCCACGACACGGCAGCAAGAATGGCGGCGACAGGCAGGAGAAAACTAAAGAGCATCGGCCACATCCCTCCTCATACAGATGACTCGTCCGGCGAACACTAACTGTGCGCCAGGACCGTGCTCGAAGGAATCAGGCGGAGCCTGTGTTGCTTGTCGGATGGCATGCAGACGCGCAACGGTGCCGGCGCACGCGTACCATAGTCACTGGGGGCGATGGCCGCGCTTTCAAGCTGCGGCTCGACCTGCGCCTCTGCGACGCAGCCGGCCTTGCGCGGCAGACTGCGCCATCTTTCAAGGCGCTCAGCGCTGTGAACGCGCCCGGTCGCGGTAGGCGGCGGCCCGCATCAGCAGCATGGCCGTGACCGGGGAGGTAATGACCACGAAGAGCGTGATCAGCAGCTCGTGGATCACGGGCTTGTGCAGAATCGCCGTGGAAATGATCATCGAGGCGATCAGCACGCAGCCGCTGCCGAGGGTCATGCCCATCGTCGGCGGGTGCATGCGCGAGTAGAAATCCTTCAGGCGCAACAGGCCGATCGAGCCGATCAGCGTCAGCAAGCCTCCGGTAACCAGCAGCACGGCCGCCGGAATCGTGGCCCACAGCGGCAGTTCCGCTTCCGTCATGGCTCGATCACCTCACCTCGCAACAGGAACTTGGCCAGCGCCACGCTGCTCACGAAACCGAACAGCGCGATCAGCAGCGCCATTTCGAAGTACACCGTGGACGTCGAGCGGATGCCCAGCATGAGCAGGCTGAGCATGCCGTTGATATAGAAAGTGTCGAGCGCCAGGATGCGGTCCTGCGCGGACGGCCCCCGGAACAGGCGCAGCAGCGCACACAGCATCGCCAGCACGAAGCACAGCGATGCGAACCAGACGGCGCAGTCGAACACCACGGTCATTCGAATATCCTCATCAACGGCTGCTCGTAGTGCGTCTTGATGTGCCGGATCCAGGCTTCCTCATCCATCAGGTCCAGCACATGCAGCGTCAGACGGGTGCTGTCGGGCGACAAGTCCACCCACACCGTGCCGGGCGTGGAGGTGATGATGGTCGAAAGCCAGGCCAGGCCGTGGGGATCACGCATGTCGAGGGGGATCTCCAGGAAGCCTGCGCGGACCTCGCGGTCGCGTACCAGGCCGAGCACGATCCGGGCGACCGCGAAATTCGAGCGCACGATGTCGCGCAACACCACCAGGATGAGCTTGATCGCCGTGCCCGCGTTGCGCACCCGCGGCTGCAGCGGGCGCAGCGTGGCAGCCGCCCAGGAGAGCCCGACGGCCAGCAAAATGCCGAGGACGATCTGGCCCGGCGCAAGTGACTGGTTGAGCAACAGCCACATGACGACCAGGCCCAGGACCAGCAATGGCGGGAGCCTGCGACCGACGGGCCTCATGGCGCGCCCTCGTCGATCTGCGGCCGCAGGACCAGCACGCTGTCGATGTAGGTCTGCGGCTCGTGCAGCGACCTGGCGGTGGCTTCCAGGTAGGTCATGACGGGGCTCGCCGCCGCACCCAGCGCCAGCGCCACCACCACCAGCGCGCCAAGCGGCACGGCTTCCAGCATGCGCAGCCGCGGCGGCGTCCGCTCACTGGCGGCCCAGAACAGGTTCATGCCGATCCGCGTGAGCGCGATCACGCTCACGATCCCCGTGGCGAGCACGGCTGCAGTGAGCACCCAGGCATGCGTCACCATGTCGGTCGCCGGCGCCGAGCCGATCGCCGAGACCAGCACCGCCAGCTTGGCGACGAAGCCCGGCAGCGGCGGCAGCCCGGCAACCAGCAGCACGCAACAGACGAACACGAGGCCCAGGAAGGCCATCGCGGCCGGAATCGCCACACCCACCTCGTCCTCGGTGCTGTAGGGGTCGGGCTCGCGCACGCCAAAGGCGACATAGTGCGGCCGCGGCGGCGTCGGATCGGGCGCCTGCACCGCCACCTCGGTGGAGCCGAACTGGCGTGTTCGCTCCGTGACGCCCGTCAACAGGAAGAACGCGGCCGAGGTGAGCACCGAGGCAATGAGATAGAACAGCACCGGGGCGGTGACGGCCTCGGTGCCCAGACCGAGCGCCGCCAGCATGATGCCGGTGGAGACGATCAGCGAGTAGCTGACCACGCGCGCGAGCTGCTGCGCGGCAAGCATGCCGATGGAGCCGGCGACCAGCGTGCCCATGCCGATATAGAAAAATGCCGGCCCGAGCATCGAGGCCGCAGCCTCCTCCATGCTCATGAGCGTGCCGATGCGCATCACCGCGTAAACGCCCACCTTGGTCAACATCGCGAAGGCAGCCGCCACCGGGGCAATGGCCGCCGAGTAGGTGTCGGGCAGCCACAGGTTGAGCGGCCAGCTTCCGGCCTTGATGAGGAAGGCGACGCCGAGGATCGCTGCGCCGACCTCGAACAGCGTACGGTCGTCCGGCGAGAGCGCCGCCACCTGCCCGGTGAGATCGGCCATGTTGAGCGTGCCCGCCACGCCGTACATCAGCGCCACGCCGATCAGGAACAGGAACGAGGCCACCAGGTTCACCACGATGTAGTGCATGCCCGCCTTGACCCGCCGCGCCGCGGCCCCGCGCAGCACCAGTCCGTAC
>QGUO01000157.1 GCA_003242495.1 Pseudomonadota bacterium
GCTCGGGGCCAACGCCGCGGCGGGCGCGGCCGGCTGCGCCGGCGCTGCGGCGGACGCGCCGCCCGTGGCGGCGACGGTCAGGATGGGGCTGCCCTTCGAGACACGATCGCCCTTCTGCAGCGCGACCGACTGCACCACACCGGCCGCGGTCGACGGCACGTCCATCGTGGCCTTCTCGGTCTCGAGCGTGATGAGCGGCGTGTCGACCTCGATGGTGTCGCCCGGCTTGACCAGCACGTCGATGACTTCCACGTCCTGGAAATCGCCGATGTCGGGCACCACGACTTCCGTCGCGGCGCCGGCGGCCGCCGGTGCCGCAGCGGGCGCGGCCTCGGGCGCGGGCGTCGCAGCCGGCGCCTGTCCCGCGGCGTCGTCCGTTTCGAGGGTCAGCACGAGGTCGCCTTTGGAGACGCGGTCACCCTGCTTGAGGGCCACGCTCTTGACCACCCCTGCCGCGGTGGACGGCACGTCCATGGTGGCCTTTTCGGTCTCGAGCGTGACGAGCGGAGTGTCGACCTCGATCTTGTCGCCGGGCTTGACCAGCACGTCGATGACTTCGACGTCGTGGAAGTCGCCCAGATCAGGAATCGTGATGTCTTGAGCCATTGTTGCTGCGCCAGCCGTGCTACTGGGTCACCGGGCTGGGCTTGTCCGGATCCAGGTTGAATTTCTTCATGCAGCCGCTCACGACGGCCTTGTCGAGCTTGCCCTCGTCCGCGAGCGCCTTGAGCGCGGCCAGCACCACCCAATGGCGGTCGACCTCGAAGTGCTTGCGCAACTGTGCGCGCGAATCGCTGCGGCCATACCCGTCGGTGCCGAGCACGACGAAGCGGCCGGGCACCCACTGGCGAATCTGGTCGGGCACGATCTTCATGTAGTCGGACGCGGCGATGAACGGTCCGGTGCGATCGCCGAGGCACTCGCGCACATAGGGCTGCCGCGGCGGCTGCTCCGGATGCAGCATATTCTGACGCTCCACTTCGAGCGCTTCACGCCGCAGCTCCGACCAGCTCGGCACGCTGAAGATGTCGGCGCTGACCCCGTAGTCCTGCTCGAGGATCTCGGCGGCTGCCATGACCTCGCGCAGGATGGTGCCCGAACCGAGCAGATTGACGCGCAGCTTGCCACCCGCAGCGCCCTTCAGCAGGTACATGCCCTTGAGGATGCCCTGCTCGGCGCCCTGCGGCATGGCCGGATGCGCGTAGTTCTCGTTCATGCACGTGATGTAATAGAACACGTGCTCCTGGTTGACGTACATGCGGCGCAGACCGTCATGCACGATGACCGCGAGCTCGTAGGCGAACGTCGGGTCATAGGAGACGCAGTTCGGCACCGTCGAGGAGACGAGATGGCTGTGGCCGTCCTGGTGCTGCAGCCCCTCGCCGGCGAGCGTGGTACGCCCGGCCGTGGCGCCGATCAGGAAGCCGCGCGCCTGGATGTCGCCCGCCGCCCAGATGAAGTCGCCGACGCGCTGGAAGCCGAACATCGAGTAGTAGATGTAGAACGGCACCATGTTCACGCCGTAGTTGGCATACGCCGTACCGGCGGCGATGAACGAGCACAGCGAGCCCGCTTCGTTGATGCCCTCCTGGAGAATCTGACCCTTCTTGTCCTCCTTGTAGAACATCAGCTGGTCGGCATCCTGCGGCGTGTACAGCTGGCCCATGGAGGAGTAGATGCCGATCTGGCGGAACATGCCCTCCATGCCGAAGGTACGCGCCTCGTCGGCCACGATCGGCACGATGTGCTTGCCGATGTTCTTGTCCTTGACGAGCGTCTGCAGCATGCGCACCAACGCCATCGTGGTGGAGAACTCGCGTTCGCCCGAGGATTGCAGGAGCGACTCGAAAGCCGAGAGCGGCGGAATCTCCAGCGGCGGCGCATCCTCGCGGCGCTGCGGCAGGTAGCCGCCGAGCCGCTGGCGGCGCTCGTGCAGGTACTTCATCTCAGGGCTGTCTTCCGGCAGCCGCTGGAAGGGCGACTTGGCGAGATCCTCGTCGGAAATGTCGATACGCACGCGCCGCCGAAACTCCTTGAGCGCCTCGTCGTCGAGCTTCTTCTGCTGGTGCGTGATGTTCTGGCTCTCGCCCCAGCGGCCCATGAGGAAGCCCTTGACGGTCTTGGCGAGGATCACCGTCGGCTGGCCCTTGTGGTTCATGGCCGCGTGATAGGCGTTCCACACCTTCTTGTAATCGTGACCGCCGCGGTTCAGGCGCCAGATGTCCTCGTCCGACATGTTGGCGACCATCTCCTTGAGCTCCGGGTATTTCCCGAAGAAGTGCTCGCGCGTGTACGCGCCGCCCTTGGCCTTGAAATTCTGGTACTCGCCGTCGACGCACTCCTCCATCACCCGGCGCAGCAGGCCCTTGGTGTCGCGCGCGAGCAGCGGATCCCAGCGCGAGCCCCAGATCACCTTGATCACGTTCCAGCCTGCACCGAGGAAGGCGGCCTCGAGCTCCTGGATGACCTTGCCGTTGCCGCGCACCGGACCATCGAGGCGCTGCAGGTTGCAGTTGATGACGAAAATGAGATTGTCGAGCCGCTCGCGCACGGGCATGGTGATCGCCCCCATCGACTCGGGCTCGTCCATCTCGCCGTCGCCGAGGAACGCCCAGACCTTGCGGTCGGAGGGCGGCACGATGCCGCGATGCTCGAGGTAGCGCTGAAAGCGCGCCTGGTAAATGGCCATCATCGGGCCGAGCCCCATCGACACCGTAGGGAACTGCCAGAAATCCGGCATCAGCCAGGGATGCGGATAGGAGCTCAGCCCGTCGGGGCTGGCGACCTCCTGGCGGAAGTGGCGCAGATGGTTCTCGGTGAGCCGGCCTTCCAGGAAGGCACGCGCGTAGATGCCCGGCGAGGCGTGGCCCTGAATGAAGACCATGTCGCCCGGGTGCTCCGCGGACGGCGCCCGCCAGAAATGATTGAAACCGACTTCGTAGAGCGTGGCCGCCGACGCATAGGAGGCGATGTGCCCGCCGTACTCGGAGCTCTTGCGATTCGCCAGCACCACCATGGCCATGGCGTTCCAGCGGATGTACGCCTCGAGCCGCCGCTCCAGGGCGCGGTCACCCGGGTACTCGAGCTCCTGCCCGGGCGAGATCGTATTGACGTACGCGGTATTGGGCTTGAACGGCAGATACGCACCCGAGCGGCGTGCGTGATCGATCAGCCGCTCGAGGAGAAAATGCGCGCGCCCCGGACCATGGGCCTTCAGCACCGAGTCGATGGACTCCAACCATTCCCTGGTTTCCTGCGGATCAAGATCGTCGAACCTGGAGGAATCAGCCATTGCGTGTGGTACTCGTTTAGCCCGCGTATGATCGGAGTTTGCCTGAAGACCGTCAAGGAACCGCCCGAGGGCCCCAAGTGAATTTGCTACCCGCGCGCCGCAGCGTTCGCATTCTCGAGCAACGCGCCACCTTGGACGAGGGATTGCTGCATGGGCAGGATGCCGTCGTCATCGCGTGCGATCGGGAACGTGCCCGGGCGCTTCTCGCCGGGCTGCCTTGGGGCGGCACGTGGACCCGATTGTATCGCGAGGCGCGTGAACGCGGGCAGGCGAATGTGCTCGATGCGCGCATCGTGGCCGGAAAACAGGCTGCGCCCGCCATGGCAGTCGCGCTTGTCAAGAGAAATGCGTCGCCGTTCGAGCAACTTTCGCTGGCCGCGCGCGCCTGCAAGCGCATCGACGTTCCCGCAGCGCGCCGCGTGCTGCTTGGAACCTCGGGTATCGAGCCGTCGCTCGCCGCGTCGATGACCGAAGCGTTGCTGGCCGCGACGCTCGCCGCCGGCGCACCGCTGCCCAGCAGCAAGTCCGAGCCCGCTCCTAAGCCGGCGCTCGACACGATCACACTTCTTCACGAGGAAACGCGCGTGGACGTGCGCCGCACGACGGCCATCGACCGCGGCAATCATCTCGCGCGCTGGCTGACCATGCTCCCGCCCAACGTACTCGATTGCCGCACCTATCGCCGCGCGCTGCGCACGCTGGCGCAGCGCCACGGCTGGCGTTTCCGCTTCTTCGACGAAGCGGCGCTCGCGCGCCTGGGGGCGGGCGCGTTCCTGGCGGTCAGCCGCGCCAACGCCCATCGCGATGCGGGCATCGTCAGGTTGCAATACCGTCCCGCGCGCACGCCGCGCGCCGGCAGCGTTGCGCGCCTGGCGCTGGTCGGCAAGGGCATTGCGTTCGACACCGGCGGCATCAACCTCAAGCCGCACAGGAGCATGTACCAGATGCACGAGGACATGCAGGGCAGCGCCGTGGCGGTCGGCACGCTGCTCGCGCTCAGCGAGCTCGAGGTGCCGTTCGAGATCGATTGCTGGCTCGCGCTCACCGAGAACGAGATCGGCCCGCGCGCCTATCGTCCGCAGGAGGTGGTGAAGGCAGCCAACGGCGTGACCATCCAGGTCGTGCACAGCGACGCGGAAGGACGCATGGCGCTCGCCGATACGCTGGCGCTCGCGGCGCGCGAGCAGCCCGATCTCATCCTGGACTTCGCGACTCTGACCGGCGCCTGTGTCACCGCGCTCACCGAGCGCTTCAGCGGCGCGTTCACCAACCGTCCCGAATGGCATGCCGCCATCGAAGCGGCGGGGCGCGCGAGCGGCGAGCGCGTCTGGCCATTCCCCATGGACGAGGATTTCGAAAGCGACCTGGAATCGCCGATCGCCGACATCCTGCAATGTGCGCTCGACGCCAAAGGCGATCACATCCTGGCCGCCCGCTTTCTCAACCGGTTCGTGCCGGCGGACATTCCCTGGATCCACCTCGATCTCTCCGCCGGCAACCGCAGCGGAGGCCTGGCGCACATCCCGACGGATTTCACCGGTTTCGGCGTGCGCTACGCCACGCACCTGCTGCTCGACGGCGACCTGCTGCGCGCCCGGACACGCCGCGCCACACGGCGCACCGCGCGCAAGTAGCGCGCGTCGTGCGGACGCCCGGCCGCGCGCCCGGCCGTGAACCGGCCGCATTTTTCGCGGGCGCGCGCCGGGCTGGTATCTTTGGCCCCATGAGCACCCTGACCCTTTTGCGCCCGGACGACTGGCATCTGCACGTGCGCGACGGCGCACACCTCGCCAGCGTCGTGCCCTTCACGGCGCGGCAATTCGCGCGCGCCGTGATCATGCCGAACCTGAAGCCGCCCGTGACCACCGTGGAGATGGCGCGCGCCTACCGCGAGCGCATCCTCGCCGCGGTGCCGCCCGGCGTGCGCTTCGAGCCGCTGATGACGCTGTATCTCACGGATCACACGTCGCCCGAGGAGATCCGCGCGGCCCGCGACAGCGGCTTCATCGTGGGCGCCAAGCTCTATCCGGCCGGCGCCACGACGCACTCGGATGCGGGCGTGACCTCGATCGAGAACATCGCGCCCGCTCTCGAGGCCATGCAGGAGTGCGCCCTGGTGCTGCAGGTACACGGCGAAGTGACCGACCGGGAGGTGGACGTGTTCGATCGCGAATGCGTCTTCATTGATCGCGTGCTGGCGCGTCTGGCCAGTGACTATCCGGCGCTGCGCATCGTGTTCGAGCATGTCACGACCCGCGAAGCGGTGCAGTTCGTCGCGAGCGCGCGCCCCGGCGTCGCCGCCACCATCACCCCGCAGCACCTGCTGCTCAATCGCAACGCCCTCTTCCAGGGCGGCATCCGCCCGCACCACTACTGCCTGCCGGTGCTCAAGCGCGAGCGCGACCGCCGCGCATTGCTCGAAGCGGCGACCGGCGACGATCCGCGCTTTTTCCTCGGCACCGACAGCGCGCCGCACGCGCGCCACGCCAAGGAATCCGGCTGCGGCTGCGCCGGCATTTTCTCCGCGCATGCCGCCATCGAGCTGTATGCCGAGGCGTTCGAGGAAGCCGGTCGGCTCGACCGGCTGCAAGCGTTCGCCAGTGAGCGCGGCGCGGACTTCTATGGGCTGGCGCGCAACACCGAACACATCGAGTTGCGGCGCGAGCCCTGGACGCCGCCGGCGAGCTATCCGTTCGGCGAGGACCACGTCGTGCCGCTGCGCGCCGGCGAATCGATCGCCTGGCGTCTGGTCACGTGACCCGGTCCCGTCGCGCGACGGGACCGGGCGCGGTGCGCAGGACGTTTCGCCGCGGCCGCGGCCCGGCGTCCGGCGGGCGCACCGGGCTGGATGCGTCGAGGCAGGTATCTTGTCCGAGCCGCATGCCGCTATTCTTCCGCTCCGCAACACTCCACTCGTACAGCAGGATCATTTGCCGGTGACCGAAAAACATCCCATGTCGCAGCGCTTCCGCGGCTTCCTTCCGGTGGTCGTGGACGTGGAATGCGGCGGGTTCAACCCCAACACCGACGCGCTTCTGGAAATCGCCGCGGTGCTGATCGAGATCCAGGGCGACGGCACGCTCACGCCCGGCGAGAGCTGGCGCTATCACGTGCAGCCCTTCCCGGGCGCGAATATCGAGGCGGCCTCGCTGGCGGTGAATGGCATCGACCCGTATCACCCGCTGCGCCCGGCGGTGCCGGAGAAGGAGGCGCTCACCCGGCTGTTCAAGGACATCCGTCGCGCCATGAAAGAGAACGACTGCACGCGCGCCATCCTGGTGGGGCACAACGCGTCGTTCGATCTGAATTTTCTCAATGCCGCGGTCGCGCGCACCGAGATCAAGCGCAATCCCTTCCACCCCTTCTCGAGCTTCGACACCGTCACCCTGGCGGGCGTCGCGCTCGGTCAGACCGTGCTCAGCAAGGCGCTGCAGGCGGCCGGCATCCCCTGGGATTCGAAGGAAGCCCACTCGGCCGCCTACGATGCACAACGTACCGCGGAGCTGTTCTGCACATTGTGCAACCGGATGCGCGGCGTCCTGCCTGCGCCCGCCGGGAGCAGCGCCTGAGACGACCTCACGTCGGGACGGGGACCTGCCCGCGACGGCATTCGCGTCGGGTTCGCGCCAGGCCCGGACCCACGATGGGCTCGCGCAACGGGGCCGGGCCGCCGGGTCGCGCGCCGCGATCCGGCGCGCGCCGGATCGTCAGGCCGACTTGGGCGCGCCGGCCTCGCTGAGGACCTGCTGCAGCTCGCCGTTCTGATACATCTCCAGGATGATGTCGGCGCCGCCGATCAGCTCACCGTTCACATAGAGCTGGGGATAGGTCGGCCAGTTCGAGTACTGCTTGAGGGCCTCGCGCAGCTCCGGGTCCTCGAAGATGTTCACGTGCTCGAAATTCGCACCGACGGCCGACAGTGCGCGCACCGCGGCGGCCGAGAAGCCGCACTGCGGGAAATCCGGCGTGCCCTTCATGTAGAGCAGCACCGGGTGGGCAGACAGTTGCGACTTGATGCGTTCGATGACGTCCATGGAAACTACCTTGAATACAGTGGCCACTCATTATGGGGACCGGGGGAAGGTTGTTCAACGGCCCTGCCCTGCCGTGACCGCTCGAACCGGGTTAATCTTCGCACATGACCCAGCAAGCTTTTCCCGCGCGGACCGATCTGCCTGCGGACCTGGATGACCAGGTGGCGCGCGCCCTGGCCGAGGACGTCGGCCGCGGCGATCTCACCGCCGCGCTGATTCCCGCGCAGACTCGCGCGCGGGCCACGGTCGTGGCGCGCGAGCCCGCCGTGCTGTGCGGCCAGGCGTGGTTCGACGCCGTGTTTCGCCGCCTCGATCCGGGCGTGGACATCGCCTGGTCGACCGGCGAAGGGGCGCGCGTCGCGCCCGGCCAGGTGCTGTGCACCCTCGCCGGACCGGCGCGGGCGCTGCTCACCGGCGGACGCACCGCCCTCAATTTCCTGCAGACCCCGTCGG
>QGUO01000158.1 GCA_003242495.1 Pseudomonadota bacterium
GCTGCACCCGGCGCTGGCGCTGCGCCAGCGTGCCCAGCACCTCAGCGGGCTCGAGCAACGGCTCGCGCGGGCGCTGCGCCACGATCTGGCCGCACGACGCGCCCGGCTCGATCGCGACCTCGCCCGGCTGCGTTATGCCTCCCCGGCGCCCCGGGTGACCGCGGCCAGCACGCGGTTGACGGCGAGCCGCCGTGCCCTGGGCGCGGCAATGCGGGGCAGGATCGAGCACGCGCGGGCGCATTTGCGGCTGGCATCGGGCAAGCTCCACACGGTCAGTCCGCTGGCGACCCTGCAACGCGGCTACGCCATCGTCAGCGACGCGACGGGCGCCGTGCTCAGCGACGCGGCAGGCGTCCGTCCCGGCGATCGAGTCCAAGCGCGGCTCGCGCGCGGGCGTCTCGTGGCCCGCGTGGAGCGCACGCTGCCGGACGACCCACCGGGTGACGATGCCCCGCCCGGCACCTCGTAGGAGAGGGTCGCCTCGACCGGTTGCGGTGGGCCGGTTGCGGTGATGGTCGGCCTCCGTCGCCGCAGCGTCGCGACCGGCGGGCCCACGGCCCCGTGCGACGACCCGACATCGGCCATGCGCCCGACGCCGCACGCGTCGAGGCCCTGAAGAATTCATCGATGAGGACATTCATGGGGAAGTTTGCCGCCCTGCTGCTGCTCGGACTGTTGATGGCGTTCGACGCCGATGCCTTGCCGCGCGAGCGCCGCGTGCCGGGCGGCGTTGCGTTCGTGGAGGTGCCGGGCGCCGAGGCCGAGCCGACGGTGCGCTTCAACGGCCGCCGCACGGCCGTGATCAATCGCGACGGACGCTGGATCGCCGTGGTGGGGCTGCCGCTCGCCACGCAGCCGGGCACGCATTCCCTGGAAGTCGAGACGCTGACCGGCGTGCAGACGGTCGCGTTCACGGTCGAGGACAAGCAGTACCGGACCCAGCACCTGACCATCAAGAACCCGCGCCAGGTCAACCCCGCTCCCGAGGACCTCGAGCGCATCGCCGCCGAGCGCAAGCGTTCCGAGGCCGCACTGGCCCGGTTCACGCCCGTCGGGGACTTCGACCTGACACTCGGTCTGCCGGTCGACGGCCGGCGCTCGGACTCCTACGGCTTTCGCCGGTTCTTCAACGGCGAGCCGCGCAATCCGCACTCGGGCATGGACATCGCCGCCCCCACGGGCACCCCCATCCGCGCGCCCGCCGCCGGCGTGGTGGTCGAAGCGGGCGATTTTTTCTTCAACGGCAACACCCTGTTCATCGACCACGGCTACGGCCTGGTGACCGTGTACTGCCACCTCGACAGCTTCGCGGTGAAAGTCGGTGACCGGGTCGAGGCCGGCGCGCTGATCGGCACGGTCGGCGCCACCGGCCGGGTCACCGGCCCGCACCTGCACTGGGGCGTCTCGCTCAACGGCGCCATGGTCGACCCGGCGCTGTTCCTGGCCGACTAGCCCCACCGGGTAAATCCATTGCAGTCTGACCGGCCCCCAGGGCCGGTCCTCGCCGCTCGTCGAGCGCCTCGCCCGGCAGTGGCGACTCGCCGCACGGTCGGCCGGCGACCGTGACGACGAACCGCTGCACGCCGCGCCGGGCGCCGGCGTCGGTCGAATCCCGGGCTCGGCCGCAACCCACGCCATCGGCCGCCCCATCGGCCGGGGCGAAGCGGTAACCTCTGGGTCGCTCCGCCTCGTGAGCGCCCCGGGGTCACACCATGACGACCGCCCTGCGTTACCTGCTGTTGATCGCCTGCTGCGCCACGTGGCCGGCAGCGGCCGAACCGGACCGCGCCCCCGTCGAGCTCGAGCCCGCGCTGCTCGAGCGGGTCGTCGCCTGGCGACGTGACGTTCATCGCCATCCCGAGCTCGGCAACCAGGAGGTGCGCACGGCGCGCATCGTCGCCGACCATCTGCGTGCCCTCGGCCTGACGCCACGCACCGGGATCGCGCACACCGGCGTCGCGGCGGTGCTCGAGGGCGCCCGGCCCGGACCACGCATCGCCTTGCGAGCGGACATGGACGCCTTGCCGGTCACCGAGCGCACGGGCCTGCCCTTCGCCTCCACGGTCACCAGTGAGTACCGCGGCCAGCCCGTCGGCGTGATGCATGCCTGCGGCCACGACATGCACGTGGCCATTCTCATGGGGGTCGCCGAGGCCCTGGTGGCGCGCCAGGACGCCCTCGCCGGCTCGGTGATGTTCCTGTTCCAGCCGGCCGAGGAAGGCCCGCCGACCCCCGGCGAGACCGCCGGCGCCAAGCTCATGCTCGAGGAAGGGGTGTTTGCCGATTTTCAGCCCGACGCGGTGCTCGGGCTGCATGTGTGGTCACGTCTGGCGAGCGGCCAGATCGGCGTGCGCAGCGGCCCCTTCATGGCCAGCGCCGACGAATGGACCCTGAAGATCGTCGGCCGCCAGACCCACGGCTCGCAGCCCTGGGCCGGCGTCGATCCCATCACCGTCGCCGCGCAGATCCTGCTCGGCGCCCAGTCCATCATCGCGCGCCAGATCGACATCACGGCCACCCCCGTGGTGCTGACCGCCGGGCAGCTGCAAAGCGGCACGCGGTTCAACATCATTCCCGACGAGGCCACGATGGTCGGCACCCTGCGCACCTTCGACATGGCGGTGCGCGAGGACGTCATCCGCCGCCTGCGCACCACGGCCGAGCATTTCGCCGCGGCGAGCGGCGCCAGCGCCGAGCTGACGGTCGACCAGAACGCGCCCGTGACCCGCAACGATCCGGCGCTCACCGCACGGCTGACGCCCGCGCTCGCGCGCGTGGTGGGCGCGCAGAACTTGGTGGAGGTCCCGCGCTACACCATCGCCGAGGACTTCTCGCAATTCGCCAACGTGGCCCCGGGGTTCTATTTCTTCGTGGGCACCACGCCCGCCGGCACCGACCCGGCCAGCGCCCCCATCAACCACTCGCCGCTGTATGCGCCGGACGAGGCGGCGCTGGGCATCGGCGTGCGCGCCCTGCTCGAGGCGACCCTGGACTTCCTCGACGGCGCCCCGGAGGACGCGCACCCGCCGTGAGCGACGCGCGGCGCTCAGCTGCGCGTCGCGCGGAACTTGACGCCGTCCCTGGCGGCCTCGATGCCCGCGGCGCCCACGGTGCCGGTCAGGGTGTGCGACCGACCGTCGGCACCGGTGAACTCGAGCACGATCTCATCGCCGCGCACGCGCGCCTGGGTGAGCGGCTGCGACGTCCCGCCGAGCGCGACCGTGCCGCTCAGCTTCTGGAAGCTCTGCTCCAGCTCCACCGTGAAGCGCTCCTCGCCGTCGACCTGGACGAAGTCCCAGCGTCCCGCCACCTTCGCCGGCACGATCCACAAGTACGCCTGGTGGTACCCCTCGCCATAGGTCTCGTCCGCCTCCCAGTCGTCCATGTCGAAGGAATGCGAGACGACGCGCGTGCCGGGCTTCATGTCGAGCAGCGTCGAGCGCAGCTGCAGGTTGAGACTCGGCAGCAGGTACATCGTCACCACGGTGGCGTCGCTGAAATCGCTCTCGAAAATGTCGCCCTGCTGGATGTCCACCTTGTCGGCCACCCCTTCCACGACGGCATAGCACTGCGCCAGCTTCACCATGTCGGGGTTGTATTCGATGCCGCGGGCGCGCGCCCCGAATTCCTTCGCGGCGGCGATGGCGATCTTGCCGTCGCCGGCGCCGAGATCCACGACCAGATCACGCGGGGTGACGCCGGCCATCTTCAGCATGGCGCTCACGGTCTCATCGCCCGTCGGCACCCAGATGACGTCCTTGCCCGGCTGTCCGCTGCGCGGCCTGAAATCGCGCTCGCAATCCTCGCGGCTTTGTTGCGCGGCGGCGGCGCCGGCGCCCAGGACGAGCGTGATCGCAAGCAGGTATGCGAACCGATGTTTCATGGGCCTGTTCTCCCGAGCTGATGAAGGTTTGTCGTGGCCGTTCATGCCTTCTGCAGAAAGTCGCCGATCACCGGACGGAACCGATCCATGTCGACCAGGAAGGAATCGTGTCCCTGCAGGGACGGCAGGCAATGGAATTCGACCTCGCGGCCCTTGCCCTGCAGGCCGTCCGCGATCTCCTTTTGCTGCTCGATCGGAAACAGCAGGTCGGTCTCGACGCCGATCACCAGGGCACGCTCGACCGTGAAGCGTTGCAGCGCGTCGGCCACCGAGGAGCTCCCATGCTCCGCCAGGTCGAACAGGTCCATGGCGCGCGACACGTACAGGTAGCAGTTCGGGTCATACCGGCCGGTGAACTTCACTGCATGGTTCTCGAGGTAGGACTCGACCTCGAAGTCGATGCCGAAGGGATCGCCCGGCTTGCGCTCGACATGCGCACGCTCGCGCCCGAAGCGCAGCTGCCATTCCTTCGCGGAACGGTAGGTGATCATGCCGAGCTTGCGCGCCAGGCGCATGCCGGTGACCGGGATGGCATCGGGCGTGTAGTTGCCGTCGCGCCAGGCCGGATCGCGACGGATGATCTCGCGTTGCAGGGAGCGCAGGGCGATGGAGAACGGGGTCGAGCGTGCCGCCGCCGAGATCGACACCAGGTTGCGCACCTCGTTGGGGAACAGCGCGCAATAGGCGAGCACCGTCATGCCGCCCAGCGACGGTCCCACCACGGCGGCCAGCTGCTTGATGCCGAGGGCGACGACCACCTCGTGACCGGCGCGCGCGATGTCCTCCACCGTGAGCACCGGGAAGGTCAGCCGGTAGGGCTCGCCGGTGGCGGGATTCACCGAGGCCGGCGAGGTCGAGCCGAACGGGCTGCCCAGGGAGTTCACGCAGATCACGAAGAACCGGCTGGTGTCGATCGGACGGCCCGGTCCGATCATGTCCTCCCACCAGCCCGGCGACGGGTCTTCGGTCGAGGACGCGGCATGGGCCGAGGGCGACAGGCCCGTGAAGATGAGCACGGCGTGATCGTGTCGTCGCGCCGGATCGCCCCAGGTCTCGTAGGCGATCACCACATCGTGCAGCACGCCCCCGCGTCGCATCTCGAACGGGCGTGTGAGCTTGAGGAACTTGCGCGCCCCGGTGTTCGCTTCCTGGGCCATTCAACCCCTCCTGCGTTTCTTGATCATGCGTTCACGCTTGCGCCGTTGCCGCGGCGTGAGCAGATTGCGTCGCCCCTCGAACGGATTCTGGTCGCTGCGGAACTCCACGCGCACGGGCGTGCCCTCCAGGCGGAAATTGCGCCGAAACACCCCCGCGAGATAGCGCCGGTAGGCATCGGGCACATGCTGCACCTGATTGCCGTGCACCACGATGATGGGCGGGTTGCGCCCGCCCTGGTGAGCATAACGCAGCTTGATGCGCCGGCCGCGCACCAGCGGCGGCGGATGCTGCGCCACCGCCGTCTCGAGCACCCGCGTGAGCTCCGGGGTGGGCATCTCGCGCATGGCCGCCGCGTAGGCCTGGTTCACAGAGTGCATCAGGTCGCCCACCCCCGAGCCGTGCAGCGCCGAGATGAAATGAATGGGCGCGAAATCCAGAAACGGCAGGCGCAGGTCCAGCCCGGTGCGAATCTCCTGACGCTTCTCCGGCGGAATGCCGTCCCATTTGTTGACCGCGATCAGCAAGGCGCGGCCGCGCTCGGCCACCAGCCCGAACAGGCTGGCATCCTGCTCGGCGACCGTCTCGTGCGCATCGATCACCCCGATCACCACGTGCGCCGAGTCCACCGCCTGCAGCGCCTTGATGACACTGAATTTCTCCACGGCCTCCTCGATGCGCGCCCGCCGCCGCACGCCGGCGGTGTCGATCAGCGTGTAACGCTGTCCGTCGCGCTCGAAGGGGATGAACACCGCATCACGGGTGGTGCCCGGCTGATCGAAGGTCACCAGGCGCTCCTCGCCGAGCAGGCGGTTGATGAGCGTGGATTTGCCGACGTTGGGCCGGCCGATCACCGCGACACGGATGCCCTCCTCGGCCGTCGCGGCGGCCGCGCCCTCGTCGGGCACCGTCAAGCCGGCGAGCGCGCGCTCGAGCAGCGTGCGCACGCCGCGGTTGTGCGCCGCCGAGATGGCGTGCGGCTCGCCGAAGCCGAGCTGATGAAAATCCGCCGCCGCGGTCGCGCCGTCCAATCCCTCGGCCTTGTTGACCACCACCAGGACATCCCGGCCGAGCCGCCGCAGGGTCTGCGCCACGAACAGGTCGGCGGGTGTGCAGCCGTCGCGCACGTCCACCAGGAACAACACCCGGTCGGCCTCCTCGATGGCGCGCAGGGTCTGCCGCGCCATGAGCGCTTCGACCCCCTCGGCGTCCGCGACCAGCCCGCCGGTGTCGACCACGATGAAGGGGGTGTCGTCCACGCGGCCATAGCCGTACTGGCGATCGCGGGTCAGCCCCGGCAGGTCGGCGACCAGCGCATCACGGGTACCGGTGAGCACATTGAACAGCGTGGACTTGCCGACGTTCGGCCGGCCGACCAGGGCGATTACGGGCAGCATGCGAGCGAACCCGTCATCCCTGCCCCGCTGCCCGCGGGATGGATGGCGTGGAAGCAGGCGCGTGCGCCGCGTGCGGCCGCGTACCGGCGCGTCGGGGTGCGCACATGTGCGAGCCCGGCCAGGACACCTACTGGCTGTCCGCGGTGCGCTCGGGCTCCGGGCCCGACCGGTATGCCAGCAGCTTGCCCGCGTCCGTCTGGACGAACACCCGGCCGTCCACGGCCACGGCGGCGTTGGTGAGGCGCTCGCCGCCGGTTTTCTGCCGGGCGACGATCTCGCCGGTGTGCTTGTCGAGCCAATGCAGGTAGCCCTCGAAGTCGCCCACCACCAGGGTGTCGCCGTCGATGGTCGGAGCCGTCAGCCCGCGGCGCAGCAGCGCGTTCTGCTCCCATTGCGTCGCGCCATCGCGCCGGCGCATGGCGATCACCACGCCATCGGCGTTGGTCAAATAGATGTTCTGTTCGTCCAGCGCGAAGCCGCGATAGCTGGAGACGTCGCGTGCCCACCAGATCTGTCCCGAGTCGAGGGCCAGCATGGCCATGCGGCCCTGGAACCCGACCACGTAGACGTCATCGCCGATGACGTGCGGCCGCGCGTCGATGTCGGCCAGGCGCTCGAGCTCGGTGCGTCCGCTCGGCACGTTGACGATACTGTCCCACAGCGTCTCGCCGGTGCGCGTGTCGACGGCGAGCACCTTGCCATTGTCGAAGGCGGCGATCAGCACATCGCCGGCCATGACCGGCGGGGCGGTGCCGCGCAGCGTCAGCCGCGGCACCTGCTCCTCGACCGCCCAGCGCAACGAGCCGTTGCGGGCATCCAGCGCCTCGATGCGCCCGTCCACGGTGCGCACGATCACCATGCCGCGGGCGATCTCGGGCGTGGCCAGCACCTCGCTGCTCACGGCGGTGCGCCAGCGCTCCTCACCGGTCGCAGCATCCAGAACGAGCACATCGCCGTCGCTCGAGCCGAGCGCCACCAGCCCGTCGCGCACCGCCGGTCCGGCCGACAGCGGCAGCCGGGTGCGTATGTTCCAGACCCGGCGGCCGGAGTCGGCGGCGAAGGCCGCGACGTCCCCCTTGTGAGAGGCCGCGTACACCACGCCGTCCACGACGGCCGGTCGCAGGGCCAGGCGCAGGTGCTCAGCATCGCCGCCCAGCCCGACGTTCCACAGCCGAGCGACCTCGTGGCGGGCGACGATGTCGGTGAGCTCGGCCGGCGGATCGGTCTCGGTCTCCTGACTGCACCCGGCGAACAGCATGAACGCCGCGAGCGTGACGGCCAGCCCCGGCAGGCGGCGCAGGCGCGACGCCGCGCAACGGCGCACGGCACCCACGGTGGGAC
>QGUO01000583.1 GCA_003242495.1 Pseudomonadota bacterium
GGGGGGGTCTGATCGTGCATGCAAGCGGGTGCTGCGCACGGCACGAAGTTGCCGCGAGCCTGTCCACCCGCTTGGATGCACGATCAGTTGAACACCTTCCAGCACGCGCGTCTTCGCGGGTGCTGACCGACTCATTCCACTGCGCTCACCGAAGCTGCCGAGACGTCAGTGCTCCACTGCCGCAGCCCGGCGCGCTGCTTGCGTTGCGGGCATCAGCCGCTGGGCCGAAGCGAAGCTGCGCGGAGCGACAGCGGCGCGCAGCTCAAGCGAAGCGCAACTCAAGCAAGCAGCGTGACGGGCGGTCAGATTAGCGTCGGCGACACGGCTACTGCTGCCGATGCTTCTTCGCGTAGTCCAGCTTGCCCTTTTCCGATTCCGTGAGATGGCTCGCGATCGATGTGTATAGGCCGATCAGATCTCCGAGCCGTCGCTCATGCCAAGCCTTGTCTGCTTCCGAACGGACGCGTCGCAGCTCCATATCTTGCATGTACGCTTGAGACTGCGCATTCCTGAACGCCTTCAGTCGATGGAAGAACATACGATCGCCAGCTAATGCTGGCTGCGCATGTACTCGCATGTCGTCGGCGAGTTTTTCAAGGAATGGACCAAGTCGATTCTCTTCCGCGACCTGGAAGGGCCTCTTCCGCTCCGGCACGTCCACATCTTGCATGCCAAGAAGATCGCTAAGCGAAAACGCATCCGGAGGCTCACCCTTCTTTGACTTCAATCCAACGAAGACGTTTGTTTCTCCAGAGCGAGCATCCCACTCGATCGTGACGAAGACCTGGGCCGTCTCATACTGAAGCCGAGCTGCGTCTGCATGTGATAGATGGAACCCCGCGTCTTCCAAGAACGAAAACGCCTGTTTCGCCATATCTGTGAACCTATTGCTCGATGTCATAAACCCGCCGGCGGATACCACATCGTAGTTGCCGGATCATACGTCCAGCCGCGGCTTTCCAGCAGATTTCGCTCAGCTCTTAGGAATCCCGTGTTGTTGATGAGCGCCCCTGTGCCGTACTGCACCTGAGTGACGTGCCCTGGCGGATCCTGCGCATTGGCCTGACGATGAAACGATCGCAAGACAGCGTGCGCCCGTAAGCTTATCCCCCCTCAAACAGCCCATCCTTTCGGTCAAAGGCCGGACCTTCTACACCGAGCGGACGGTTTATTTTCAGGTTTCGCGGGAAAAGAAGGAATCAAAGGACGCCTTCCTTAGCCACGATGCCATTAGTTGTTCAATTGCTCGCTAGCGAACTTCAAATTTCCATGTTCTCGTGATTTGCACGACGTTACACCGGGGCAATCTGGCAGATCAAGTGCTACGAATCGTGTTGCAGTGTTCTCTGCAACATAATTCGCATTGCCCCTAGGTCCGAGCTCGTCGCTATCCTTGAATGCGGAATGCGCCGCTGGTGGTGAAGCGCTCGCCCGCCGTTGCGGCCATCCTCATGATGCACCGACACCGATGTACAGCCGATGATGCGGTATCAATCCCGAGGCGGCTGTGCTCGAGCCTCACCGGTTTCCACACCGACCCGCCGCATGGTCACCGCGCACAGCACCGCGAGCATGGCAACACTCACGGCACTGGCGAGGGCCGCGGTGTGGAAACCCGCCAGGAACGCGGCCTGCACTGGCTGCGCCAGGCCATCCGGCAGGTCCAGGCCCGGCGAGGCCGATGCGGCCGCCCAGACGCTCTCGATCAGCGCCTCGCGTCCCTCCTCCAGGTCATCGGGGAGGCTGTTCAACATCCTGTGGCGATACACTGCGCCAGCAAGACTTCCCAGGAACGCAATGCCCAGCGAGACACCTAGGTCCTGCACCATCTCGCTCATGGCCGAGGCCGAGCCCGCTTTCTCGGGCGGCGCCGAGGCGACCACCAGGTCGGTTTCCAGCGCTGCAATGGCGCCATTACCCAGGTAAGCCCACGCCAGACCGCCAACAGCCAGCGCCACACCGTACGCGCCATGGCCTGCCTGCGAAAGCATCAGATAACCCACCACCGATAAAGCCAGCGCCGCCGCGATCACCAGGCCGGGACGGATGCGACGCGCGACGAGGGGCGCGCCTGTGCCGCCGAGCATCATG
>QGUO01000584.1 GCA_003242495.1 Pseudomonadota bacterium
GGGTGAGCCGGTGCCCAAGCTGGCCAGCGTCTTCTATGGTGGCGGCGGTGGCGGCGGCGGTCAGGCCGGGCCCGGCTCCATGACGCAGTACACCCACAAGGACGGGTACCCGCTGGGCACGCGCGGCGGGGTGCGCTTCACTCACGTCTTCCCCGCCGACGGTGAATACCGTTTCAATTTCATCGAAGGCGACAGCATCGATGCGGGCCTGTATCCCCGCGGCATGGAGACGGCGGCCACGCTCGTCGTGCTCATCGACGGCAAGGAGGTGGGACGCAGGGAGATCGGCGGACCGGCGTTCCTGGAGCTCGCCGACCGGGACGGCCCCGAGGGCCGGCAGGCCATCGTCGAGATGGCGTCGGGCATCTCGGCGCATGTCCCCGCGGGCGCGCACGAGGTGACCGTCACGTTCATCGAGCGCTCCTGGGCGATGAGCAACGACACCACTGCCGGCGGCGGCTTCACCGGGCGAATCGGCATGCCCATCATCCGCGACGGCATCCAGGTCGTCGGGCCGTATGCGCCCCAGGGCCTGTCCATGAGCGCGAGCCGCGCCAAAATCTTCATCTGCCAGCCGGAGAGTCCGGCAGAGGAGCGTCCCTGTGCCGAGCGCATCGCGCGGCACCTGGCGACCCAGGCGTTCCGCCGTCCGGTCACCGACGAGGACGTGAGCCTGTTGATGCGGTTCTATGAGATGGGGCGGGCGGAACCCGGCGGCTTCGATGCGGGCGTGACCGAGCTGGTCACGGCCGTGTTGTCGAGCCCCGATTTCCTGTATCGCGCCATCGCACCCGCTCAGGAGCCGGCGCCGCGGCCGCTCAACGACCTGGAGCTCGCCACCCGCCTGGCGTTCTTCCTCTGGAGCCAGGGCCCGGACCAGACACTGATTTCATTGGCCAGTGAGGGACGACTGTCGGATGCCGAGGTCATGGAGGCGCAGGTTCAGCGCATGCTGGCCGACCCGCGCGCCCAGTCGCTGATCGAGAACTTCGCGCTGGCCTGGCTGAACCTCGACGAGCTCGAGCAGGTCGAGCCGCAGGATCCGGCCTTCAATGCCGATATGCGCAGCTACTTCGAGACCGAGATCCGGCTGTTCCTCGCCAGCGTGCTGCTCGAGAACCGCAGCGTGCTCGACCTGCTCAACGCCGACTACACCTTCGTCAACGAAGCGCTCGCCCGTCATTACGACATTCCCGGCGTATACGGCCCGCAGTTCCGGCGCGTACGGCTCGAGGACGAGAATCGCTGGGGGCTGCTCGGCAAGGGCGCGGTGCTGTTGCGTACCTCGTATGGCGACCGCACCTCGCCCGTGTTGCGTGGCGCCTGGGTGCTCGAGCGGCTGGTGGGCGCGCCGCCCGCTCCGCCGCCGCCCGACGTGGAAACCGACCTGTCGGTGCGCGAAGGCGAGCCGCCCACCACGGTGCGCGCCCGGCTCGAAGCGCATCGCACGGATCCCACGTGCAACGGCTGTCACGGTGTGATCGATCCGCCCGGTCTGGCGCTCGAGAACTTCGACGTGACCGGTCGCTGGCGCACCTTCGATACGGCTGCCAAGGCGCCCATCGATGCCACGACGGAGCTCACCAGCGGCGTCGTCCTGCGCGGTCCGGCGGACCTGCGTCGTCACCTGACGAGTCGTCCGGACCAGTTCCCGACCACGGTGACCAAGCGCCTGATGATGTACGCGCTGAATCGCGAGATCGAATACTTCGACATGCCCCAGGTCAGGGAGATCGTGCGCGCTGCCGCCGCGGACAACTACTCGTTCGCCGCCCTCGTCACCGGCATCGTCAACAGCGACGCATTCCGCCACCAGGGGCCCGAGGAATCCTCGCATCCGAACCAGTTGGCATCCAGATGAGCCGGCCACACCGAGGCAACGCAAGCGACAAGGGAGACTAGGCAAATGGCGATGTTCCTGACCAAGAAGCATCTGTCCCGACGCACGTTCCTGCGCGGCAGCGGCGTAGCGCTCGCGCTGCCCTTCCTGGACGCCATGGTGCCGGCCGCCACGGCACTGGAACGCAGCGCGGCCGCCCCCAAGACCCGTGCGGGCTTCTTCTACATTCCGCATGGCGCCATCATGAGC
>QGUO01000159.1 GCA_003242495.1 Pseudomonadota bacterium
CGGCCATGCAGCCCGAGCCGGCCGAGGTGATCGCCTGGCGGTAGACGTGGTCCGCCACGTCGCCGGCGGCGAACACGCCGGGCACGCTGGTCTGGGTCGCGTTCCCGTTCAGACCCGATTGCACGATGATGTAGCCGTCGCGCATCTCGAGCTGCCCGGCAAACAACTGCGTGTTCGGCGCATGGCCGACGGCAATGAACACCCCGGCCACGTCGAGGTCCTGCGTCTTGCCGGAGCCGACCTCCGCAACGCGCAGGCCCGTCACGCCGCCGTCATCGCCCAACACCTCGGACACCGTGTGGTTCCAGAGGATGTGCACCTTGCCCTCGCGTTCACGCTCGAACAGCTGATCCTGCAGGATCTTCTCCGCGCGCAGGGCATCGCGCCGGTGCACCAGCGTCACGTGCGCGGCGATGTTCGACAGATACAGGGCCTCCTCGACCGCGGTGTTGCCGCCGCCGACCACCGCGACCTTCTGGTTCCTGAAGAAGAAGCCGTCACAGGTGGCGCAGGCCGACACGCCGCGGCCGCGATACTTCTGCTCGGACTCCAGGCCGAGGTACTTGGCAGTGGCGCCCGTCGCGATGATCAGCGCATCGCAGGTGTACGTGCCGCGGTCGCCTTCCAGGAGGAAGGGCCGCTGCGACAGGTCGGCCTTGTTGATGTGGTCGTTCACGATCTCGGTGTTGAAGCGCTCGGCATGCTGGCGCATGCGCTCCATCAGGGCGGGGCCGGTCAGGCCGTGCGGGTCGCCCGGCCAGTTGTCCACCTCCACGGTGGTCATGAGCTGTCCGCCTTGTTCCATCCCCGTGATCAGCAGGGGCTTGCGGTTGGCACGCGCGGCATACACCGCGGCGGCATAGCCCGCCGGGCCGGAGCCGAGAATCACAAGCCGGGAGTGGCGGGGAGCGCTCATGTATCATTCACCTCGATGTGTCGGGCCATGGATGACTGGAATCGGCGACAGACTCGAGTTTCGCCGTTTCAGCCGAAAATTGCCCCCGGAATGAGGAATGTCCCCATTCCCGGCGGCTTGCAGCCGCTGACGCCGGCCACAACCGTGACATGGTAAGGAAAGGAAGCATCGCAGCAAAATAGATCACACCGATGGCGTCCATTGATGGGCCTTGCATGCCCGGGCTCCGGGCGTCCGTCAAGGCGCCGGGGCCGGCTGCGACGCGCGGCCCCGCCGGGGCGAAGTCCGCCCGCCGCGCTTGCAATTCGGGCTCACTTCCTTTCGAATATCAATCAGTTATAGAACTATCTGAAGGTAAAATCATTGGCCACCGCACAAGCCCGTAACGGCATGCGCCTCGGCGCCACCATCGTGCGTTCGCTGCGCGAGGGTGCGCTGTGGGTGTTCGGCGCGCTGGCGCTCATCGTGTTTGCGGCGCTGGCCACCTTCGACCGCAACGATCCGTCGTTCGCCACCACGGGCGAGCCCGGGCCGATCTCCAATGTGATCGGCCCCATCGGCGCCCACCTGGCGGGGCTGCTGGTGCTGTTGTTCGGCGCACCGGCCTTCCTGTTCCCGGTGATGATCGGCCTGGCCGGCTGGCTGCTGTATCGCGACCGCGCCGCCACCGAGAAGGCCTCGCGCGCGAGCCTCGCCTTCCGCGGGCTGGGGTTCGTGCTCACGCTGCTCACCAGCTGTGGTCTGGCCAGCCTGCACTTCGAGGCCGAGAGCTACCCGAACTCCGCCGGCGGGGTGCTCGGCACCTTCGTCGGCCACGGGCTCGAGCAGGGCTTGAGCTTCCTCGGCGCGACGCTGCTGTTGCTGGCGCTGTGGCTGGCGGGCGTCTCGCTGTTCGCCGGCGTGTCGTGGATCGAGGTCATGGACCGGGTGGGCCGGGGCGTGCTCGCGGGCTTCGAATGGCTCTCCGGCAAGATCAGCGAGTCGCGCGAGATCAAGGTGGGACGCGAGGTGAAGGAGGCGCGCGCCGAGATCATCCGCGAGGAGCAGCGCCTCGTGGCCACGCGCCGGCCGCCCAAGATCGAGCCGGCCGCGCCCAAGGTGGAGCGCAGCGAGCGGCTGGAGAAGGAGCGGCAGGTGCCGATGTTCGATCAGCCCAACCCCAAGGAGCTGCCGGCGCTGTCGCTGCTCGACGATCCGCCGCCGCAGGAGGGCGGCTATTCGGCGGAGGCGCTCGAGGCCATGTCGCGGCTGGTGGAGCTGAAGCTGCGCGATTTCGGTATCGAGGTGGAAGTGGTCGAGGTGCACCCCGGCCCGGTGGTCACACGCTTCGAGCTGCGCCCCGCGCCCGGCGTCAAGGTGAGCCAGATCACCAACCTGTCGAAGGACCTGGCGCGTTCGCTGTCGGCGGTGAGCGTGCGCGTGGTGGAGGTCATCCCGGGCAAGTCGACCATCGGGCTGGAGATCCCCAACGAGAAGCGCGAGCTGGTGACGCTCGGCGAAATCATCAAGTCGAAGACCTTCGACGAGATGAACTCGCCGCTCGCCCTGGTGCTCGGCAAAGACATCGGCGGCGCCCCGGTGGTGGCGGACCTCGCGCGCATGCCGCACCTGCTGGTCGGCGGCACGACCGGTTCAGGCAAGTCCACCGCCGTCAACGCCATGGTGCTCTCGCTGCTCTACAAGTCGAAAGCCGAGCAGGTGCGGATGATCATGATCGATCCGAAGATGCTCGAGCTGTCGGTGTACGAGGGCATTCCGCATCTGCTGGCGCCGGTGGTCACCGACATGAAGGAGGCGGCCAATGCGCTGCGCTGGTGCGTGGCGGAGATGGAACGGCGC
The DNA here is from genome assembly GCA_003242495.1 of Pseudomonadota bacterium. Taxonomy (GTDB): domain Bacteria; phylum Pseudomonadota; class Gammaproteobacteria; order Steroidobacterales; family Steroidobacteraceae; genus Steroidobacter. The sequence continues at coordinate 2,756 of QGUO01000159.1, forward strand.
TATCAGCTCATGGCCGCGCTCGGCGTGCGCAACCTCGCCGGCTTCAACCGCAAGATCCGCGAGGCGCAGGAGGCCGGCCAGCCGATCCGCGATCCGCTGCTCATGAAGCATCTCGGGCCGGAAGGCAATCCCGAGGATGTGCCGTTCCTCGAGCCTGCGCCGTTCATCGTGGTCATCATCGACGAGCTGGCCGATCTCATGATGATCGTCGGCAAGAAGGTCGAGGAGCTGATCGCGCGACTCGCGCAGAAGGCGCGCGCCTCGGGCATCCACCTCATCCTCGCGACCCAGCGCCCCTCGGTGGATGTGATCACCGGCCTGATCAAGGCCAACATCCCCACCCGCATCGCCTTCCAGGTCTCGGCCAAGGTCGATTCGCGCACCATTCTCGACCAGAGCGGCGCGGAGCAACTGTTGGGCCATGGCGACATGCTGTTCCTGCCGCCGGGCACCTCGGTGCCCATCCGCGTGCACGGCGCCTTCGTCTCGGATCAGGAAGTGCATCGCGTGGTGGGCGCCTTGCGCGGTGCGGAGCCGCAGTACATCGACGAAATCCTCGAAGGCCCCAAGGGGCCGATCCCGGGGCTGCCGGGCGAAGCACAGGAGGGCGAGGGCGACGACGGCGAGCAGGATCCGCTCTACGACGAGGCCGTGCGCATCGTGCTCGAGACCCGCAAGGCCTCGATCTCCGGCGTGCAGCGTCGCCTGAAGATCGGCTACAACCGCGCCGCACGCATGATCGAGACCATGGAGGCGGCGGGCCTGGTCGGGCCACTGCAGTCGAACGGCTCCCGCGAGGTGCTCGCGCCGGCTCCGCCGGAGGATTAACATTCGGGCGCAGGATCGGAGGCCTGTCGCGACGTCGGGCGTTCGCGAGTCACGGGTCTGCACGATCGGCGCTCGCGAGGATCACGACAGCACATGGAACCACCGCGCTGTCGCAGGATCGAAAGACCAGGTAACCGGGCGAGCATGAACATCCGATCCCTTCTGTCCTTCCCGACCGTACGACGCTGGTGGGCGTGCCGGCGCGCTGCGGCGCCGCTCGCGATGGTCGCGCTGGCGGTTGCCGTCGTGACGCCGTCGCCGGCCGCGGCGCCCAGCGAGGTGGCCGAGGGCTACCAGCGCGTCGAACGGTTCCTGCGCGGTCTCGAGGGGCTCGAGGCCGATTTTCACCAGGTGCTGCACGACCGTGCAGGACAGACGGCCGACGAATCGAGCGGCACGCTCGCCATTCGTCGCCCCAATCGTTTCCGCTGGGACTATCGCGATCCCTACGAGCAGGTGATCGTCGCCGACGGCGCGCGTGTGTGGCTGTACGACGCCGACCTCGAGCAGGTCACGGTGCGCAAGCTCGACGAGAGCTTGTCGGCGACGCCGGCGATGCTGCTGAGCGGTGAGGGCAATCTGAGCGATAATTTCACGGTGGTCGAGACGAGCCGAGAGGCGGGCGTCGAGTGGGTGCGCATGGAACCGAAGCGCGCCGACACCGATTTTCGCTGGGTGCGGCTCGGCTTTCAGGGCGAGGAACTCCGATACATGCAGCTGGCGGACAAGCTCGGGCAGACCACCACGCTCGAGTTCAGCAACTTCCAACGCAATCCCGTGATCGATCCGGCGCGCTTCACGTTCACGGTGCCGCCCGGCGCCGACGTGATCGGCGAGCCGCGCGCGGACGCCGACGCGGCGGCACCGGGCGCGGGCCGCTGAGTCTCGTGACGGTTCCCTTGCGCCATCCGGCGGCATGGCTGACCATCGGCTGGTCGTTGGTGGCCTGCGCCATCATCGGCAGCCTCATGCCGGGCAATGCAGTGAGCAAGCTCGGTCTGTTCAAGATCGGTGACAAGCTCCTGCACGCCGGCATGTATGCCGCGCTCGCCATCTGGTTCACGGGCATCTACCCGCGCTCGCGGTATGTCGCCATCGCCGTGGGACTGTTCCTGCTCGGCGTGCTCGCCGAGCTCGGACAGGGGGCGATGCACGCCGGGCGGGAGCCCTCGCTCGGGGACGTCGTCGCCAACTCCGTCGGCATCGCGGTGGGCGTGGGCCTGGCGCTCGCGGGGCTCGGCGGATGGGCGCGCCGCGTGGAAGACTGGGTGGTGGGTCGCTCGTGAACGCCGTGGAACCCGGGCGACCGCTCGCCGATCGCATGCGGCCGACCTCCATCGAGGACTACGTCGGCCAGGCTCATCTGCTCGGCCCGGGCAAGCCGCTGCGCCGCATGCTCGAAGGCCGCCATCTGCACTCGATGATCCTCTGGGGACCGCCGGGCACGGGCAAGACCACGCTCGCCCGGCTGGTGGCGCAGGCCTGCGATGCGCAGTTCATTGCGCTGTCCGCCGTGATGGCCGGCGTGAAAGACATCCGCGCCGCCGCCGAGAAGGCGCAGGCGGCCCGACAGAGCGAAGGCCGGCGCACCGTGCTGTTCCTCGACGAGGTGCACCGCTTCAACAAGGCGCAACAGGACGCATTCCTGCCATGGGTGGAGGACGGCACGCTGGTGTTCATCGGGGCCACTACCGAGAACCCATCTTTCGAGCTGAACAACGCCTTGTTGTCGCGCGCGCGTGTGTACGTGCTGCGCTCGCTCACCCAGGACGATCTCAGGATGGTGCTCGAGCGGGCGCTCGCGTCGGACGCGGCCGTGCAACCCGACCTGACCGCCGAGCCGGAGGCGCTCGAGCTCATCGCGCGGGCGGCCGACGGCGATGCGCGCCGGGCGCTGAACATGCTGGAGCTGGCCATCGATCTGGCCGGCGCGGCGAGCCCGCCGCGCATCGATGCGGCGGTCGCGCGGGAGGTGGCGGCCGGCGGGCTGAGACGGTTCGACAAGCAGGGCGAGGCCTTCTACGACCAGATCTCGGCCCTGCACAAGTCGATTCGCGGCAGCGATCCCGATGCGGCGCTCTACTGGCTGGCGCGCATGCTCGATGGCGGCTGCGATCCGCGCTACATCGCGCGGCGTGTGCTGCGCATCGCATCGGAGGACATCGGCAACGCCGATCCGCGGGCGCTCACCCTGGCGCTCGAGGCCTGCGAGGTGTACGAGCGGCTCGGCAGCCCCGAAGGGGAGTTGGCCATCGCCCAGGCCGTGGTGTTCCTTGCCTGCGTGGCCAAGAGCAATGCGGTCTACACGGCGTTCAACGAAGCCATGCAGGATGCCAGGCGGCTGGGCTCGCTCGAGGTGCCGCTGCATTTGCGCAATGCGCCCACACGGCTCATGAAGGAGCTCGGCTACGGCAAGGGTTACCGCTACGCCCACGACGAGCCGGATGCCTACGCGGCCGGGGAAAACTACTTCCCCGAAGGCATGACGCCGAAGCAGTACTACAAGCCCGTGCCCCGCGGCCTGGAGATCAAGATCGGCGAGGCCCTGGAGCGCCGTCGACGCCGTTCCGAGTGAGCCAGGCGGCGCCAGCGGCGCCCGGCGCGGATCGGCGGCGCACGGTGCTCGACGTGACGGGGTGCCGCTCGGTGCTCATCGGGCAGACGCCGTGCGGTCCGCGCTGCGCCGGCAAGCGACGCACAGCACGCGCCAGGGCCGGGAATGATCCTGCGCGGGCGCATCCCCTGCGGGTAGTGCCCGCGGCGTGTTCCCTCTATCATCCGCCTCTTTTCCTGATCGCCTACCGTCATGCTCGATCCCAAGCTTCTGCGCTCCGATCCGCAAGCCGTGGCCGCGAACCTCGCACGCCGCGGGTTCACCCTCGACGTCAGCCGCCTGGCGGCGCTCGAGGAAGCTCGCAAGCGCTGGCAGCTGCGCGCCGACGAGCTGCGCAACGAGCGCAAGTCCAATGCCAAGGCGGTGGGCAAGGCCAAGGCGCAGGGCGAGGACGTCGCGCCGCTGCTGAAGCGCGGCGAGTCCTTGGGGGCCGAGCTGGCCGAGGCGGAGAAGGAGCTCGAGGCCGTGCAGGCCGAGCTCGATGAGCTCGCGCTCGGGCTGCCCAACCTGCTGCACGACAGCGTGCCGGACGGGCGCGACGAATCCGCCAACCAGGAGGTACGCCGCTGGGGCGAGCCGCGCACCTTCGAGTTCGAGCCGCGCGATCATGTCGCGCTCGGTGAGCGGCTCGCGGGCATGGACTTCGCCGCGGCGGGCAAGATCTCCGGGGCGCGCTTCGCGGTGCTGAAGGGGCCGCTCGCACGCCTGCAACGCGCGCTGATCCAGTTCATGCTGGATCTGCACACGCGCGAGCACGGCTACACCGAGGTCTACGTGCCCTACCTGGTGAACGCGCAGTCGATGACCGGCACCGGGCAATTGCCCAAGTTCGAGGCCGACCTGTTCGCCGTGCGCGGCGAGTCCGGCCTGTATCTCATTCCGACGGCCGAGGTGCCCGTGACCAACCTGGCGCGCGAGAGCATCACCGAGGCGGATGCCCTGCCGCTGCGCTATGTGGCGCATACCCCCTGCTTCCGCTCCGAGGCGGGCTCCTACGGCAAGGACACGCGCGGCATGATCCGCCAGCACCAGTTCGAGAAAGTGGAGCTGGTCCACCTGGTTCGTCCGCAGGATTCGTACCAGGCGCTCGAGGCGCTCACGAGTCATGCCGAGGAGGTGCTCAAGCGACTCGAGCTGCCATACAGGGTGGTGGCGCTGTGCGCCGGCGATATCGGCTTCGGCTCGGCCAAAACCTACGATCTCGAGGTGTGGCTGCCCGGCCAGCAGGCGTATCGCGAGATTTCCTCGTGCTCGAACTTCGAGGCCTTCCAGGCACGGCGCATGCTGGCGCGCTGGCGCAATCCGGAGACCGGCAAGCCGGAGCCGCTGCACACCTTGAACGGCTCGGGCGTCGCGGCCGGGCGCGCGCTGGTGGCGGTGCTCGAAAACTACCAGCAGGCCGACGGCAGCGTGGTGGTGCCGGAGGTGCTGCGTCCCTACATGGGCGGCCTGGAGGTGATCCGCCCGCCTGCCTGAGCCGGGGCAGGGCCCGCAGGCGGTCGCGGCCGGCACCGGCGAGCGGCAGGGGCGTCATGCGTCGACGGTGAGCACCGCCGTCGCGACGGTTGTCGCC
>QGUO01000160.1 GCA_003242495.1 Pseudomonadota bacterium
CGCCTGGGCACGGGCTATCGCGTCAACTCCGCGATGGACGACGCTGCGGGCCTGCAGATCGCGGTGCGTCTGAACGCGCAGACCCGCGGCATGGCGGTCGCGCAGAAGAACACCCAGAACGGCATTTCCATGATGCAGACGGCCGAGGGCGCGTTCACCGAGCTCACCAACGTGCTGCTGCGCATGAAGGACCTGGCGACCGAGGCGTACAACGCGTCGTCGACCGCTTCCGACAAGGCGGCGCTGCAGGCGGAGTACGATGCACTGGGTCAGGAGCTGAACAACATCATCCGCACGACCTCGTTCGGCGGCCAGCGGCTGTTCAGCGACGGCACGACCACCGACGGCTCGGGCGGCCTGCTCTCGGCAGCCATCTCCTTCCAGATCGGCGCCAGCGCCGCGGAAACCATGACGGTGGATACCGAGACCAGCCTGGAGGAGCTCGCGACGGCGCTCGACGCCCTGAGTGCGCAGTATGGCACGCCCGACAACAGCACCCCGGGTACCGAGCTGACCCAGGCGACCACCCCGGCCGTCGCCGCGCATCCGATCACGCTGATCAATACGGCCCTCGACGCGGTCGGCACCATGCGCGCGCAGCTGGGTGCGGCCTCCAACCGCCTCGAGCACGTGTACAACAACCTCGGCAACATGATCACCAACACGACCGCTTCGCGCGGCCGGATCATGGACGTCGACTATGCGTACGAGACCTCGAACGCGACCGCCAAGCAGCTGCTGATGCAGGCCGGCACCTCGGCCCTCAAGCAGAGCAGCCATCTGTCGCAGCTCGTGATCTCGCTGATGCAGTAAGCGCCGCGGATGTCCCATCCGCCGCATACGTGGCGGACGGGGCAGGTGCATGGGGCCGGCCGCCCGAGCGGTCGGCCCCTGATCACCCCGGCGTGAGCGGAACGACGGCGAAGCAGGCACGATGAAGGTGGAGCGCATTCCCGCCGTCCTGCACGCCCGTGCGCCGCGGGCCGTCGGCGAGCGCCCGCCCGCCCCGGGCGAGACCCTCACCCTGGTCTATGACGATGCAGCCGGCGAGGACGTGCTGGCCACCTCGCGCGAAGGGGTGCCGCTGCGCCTGGTCGGACTCGGGCGGCTCGCACCCCACCTGCGCCCGGGCGACATGCTGGTGTTACGCGTGCTCGCCACCGAGCCGCTGCTCGAGCTGGAGCTGTGCGGCAAGGCGGCGCCGGAGGGCACGCGCTTGCCGGCGTCCAACGCGGGTATGAACGAGCAGGCGGCCATGCGCCTGGATCAGGCTGCGTTGCGTCACGCCGTCGGCGGGTCCTTGCCCGGCGCAGCGGACTTGGCCGCCGCCTGGCAGGCGCAGGCGCTCGCACACTGGCAGCGGCCGGAGTCCCTGCCGGGGGTGGACAGCGCGGCCGCCATCCCCCGCGCGGGGGGAGCCGATGTGCTCGAGGCCGCGCCGGCCGCGTCGCCCGAGCGAGCGCCCCTGGTGTGGTACGGCTGGGGCGGCGTGCCGCTGACCCTCCGGCCCCTCGAAGAAGACGCACCGGCGGTGCGTGGCCGCGTCCGGCGGCGGCGTCGGGGCGTGCGCCTCGACTTCGTGCATCCGTCGCTCGGCGCACTGGCCGTGCACGTGCTCGAGGCAGAGGGGCTCATTCATCTCGCATTCGTGGTCGAGGGACCCGACGCTGCGCGCGCCGTGCACCGGCGGATCAAGCTGATTGCCGCTGCGCTGGGGCGCGCCGGGCTGCGCCTGGCGAGCTGCCGGCTGCTGCAGGGACCGCATGCGGGGCGTGCGGGCGGCACAAATCCCGGTGCCGGGGCGGGCGGCGCGACCTGGGCGCCGCCGGTGGCAGCCTTTCGTGCGGCCGCGGAAATCTTCCTGGCGCTGTTGCCTCCCCAGGCGCCGCAGGCGCCTAGCCCACCGTACCGATGATGCTGACCTCGCGCTGCTCGGGAATCTCGTTGTAGGAGAGCACCGCCAGGCCGGGCGCGAACAGGCGCGCGTACCGCGCGAGCAGCGGACGGATCTGCGGCATGACGAGCAGCAGCGGCGTGGCGCCCTGCTGTTTCATCTGCTCGCGCGCCAGGGGCATGTGCAGCTGCAGCTGCGACAGCAGGTTGGGATCGATCGGATAATTGTCGAGCGCCACCTTGCCGGCCTGGCTGGCCTGATTGAGCGCGCCGAGCAGCATGTTCTCGAGCTCGCCGCTCAGGTTGAAGGCCTTCATCTCCGTGGCGTGGCCCACCAGGTTGGCAACGATCTCCCGGCGCAAGGCGCAGCGCACCTCGGCGGCGAGCAGGATGGGATCCTTGGTGGTCTCGGCATTCTCGAGCAGCGTGGTGGCGATGGGCACGATGTCCCGAAGCGAGACGTTCTCGGCGAGCAGGGCGCGGAACACCTTGAGCAGCTGACTGTGGGTGAGCGCCTTCTCGAGCGCCGCCGACAGCTTCGGCGCCTGCACCGCGAGGCGCTCGAGCAGCGCCGAGACGTCCTCGTGACCCAGCAGCTCTGGGAGCTGCTCACGAATCAGCTTGGCCAAATGGGTGGCGATCACGCTGGGCGCTTCGACCACCTGGTAGCCGAGCCCGAGCGCATTGGCGCGCTCCTCCGGCATGATCCAGGTCACCGGCATGCCATAGGCGGGATCGACGCCTGGAATGCCATCGAGCTCGCCGTACACCTGCGCCGAGGCGATGGCCATCAAGCGCCCCTCGTGGATCTCCGCCTGGGCGAGCGGGGTGCCGCGCAGCGCGAGCGCGTATTGCGCGGGACGCAGCGACAGATCATCGCGCACGGCAATTGGCGGCAGCAGAAAGCCCATGGATTCACTGATGGTCTGACGCACGCCGCGGATGCGCTGGGTGAGCACCGCCCCCTGGGCAGGGTCGATCATGCCGACCAGCTTGTAGCCCAGGGTCACGGACAGGACATCCACGAACGGCAGGCTGCGCCAGTCGAGCTCGGGCGGCGGCTCGGCGACGATCGCCGCCTGCGCCGCGGCGGCCTGGGCATCGGGCTGCGCCGTGCGACCCTGCATGCGCCAGCCGGCGAACGCGAGCACTGCGGCGAAAATCAGGAACGGCAGCGACGGCATCCCGGGAATCACCCCGAGCACCAGCATGGTGGCCGCGGCGCTGTACAGCACGCTCGGCGAGCTCAGCATCTGCGCACCGACCTGATGCTCGAAGTCCTGCGCATCGCTCACCCGGGTGACGATGATGGCGGCGGACGCCGACAGCAGCAGCGCCGGAATCTGCGACACCAGGCCGTCGCCGATGGTCAGCAGCGCAAAGGTGCGGAAGGCGTCGCCGAAGGACAGGTCGTGCATCAAGGTGCCGATCGCGACCCCGCCGATCAGGTTGATCAGCAGGATCAGGATGCCCGCGATGGCATCGCCGCGCACGAACTTCGCGGCGCCATCCATGGAACCATAGAAGTCGGCCTCCATGGCGATCTCGCGGCGCCGCGCCTGGGCCTTCTCCTGGTTGATCAGACCGGCATTGAGATCGGCGTCGATGGCCATCTGCTTACCTGGCAGGGCGTCCAGGGTGAAGCGCGCCGAAACCTCCGAGATGCGCTCGGCACCCTTGGTCACCACCACGAAGTTGATGATCATCAGGATGACGAACACCACCAGGCCGACCACGAAGTTGCCGCCGATCACCACGTGGCCGAAGGCCTCGATCACCTGGCCGGCCGCGTCGGTGCCCTCGTGACCGTTCAGCAGCACCACGCGCGTCGAGGCGACGTTGAGCGCGAGGCGCAACAGCGTCGTGGCCAGGATCACGGTGGGGAACACCGTGAAATCGAGCGGCCGGCGGCTGGTCACGCTCACCAGCATGACGATCATGGCGAGCACGATGTTGAACGTGAACAGCGCATCGAGCATCAGCGGCGGCAGCGGCAGGATCATCATGCCGAGCAAGCCCAGCAGGAAGATGGGGACGGCGATCCGGTGCCGGCTCAGCGCCTCGTGAATGCGTTCGAACATGACAGGTGCTCAGGTAAGAGAGTGGGGCACGGCCAGGTCACGCGGCAGAGCGGGCGGCGTGACACGTCGGCCGGCGCGGAATGCCTGGATCTGCAGCACGTAGCTCAGCACGCGCGCCACCGCCTGGTAGAGCGCTGCCGGGATCTGCTGATTGACCTGGCTGGTGTTGTAGATGGCGCGTGCGAGCGGCGGCAGGACGACGACCTCGACCCCGTGCTCCTCGGCGACGCGGCGGATGTACAAGGCGGTCTCGTCGATGCCCTTGGCGAGCACGAAGGGCGCTGCCGCGCGCGACTCGTCGTACTTGAGCGCCACCGCATAGTGCTCGGGGTTGACCACCACCACGTCGGCGGTGGGAACGGTCTTGCGGATGCTGCGCTGGGCGATCTGCATCTGCAGCTGACGGATGCGCTGGCGCACCTCGGGGCGGCCTTCGGTGTTCTTGTGCTCCTCCTTGACCTCGCGCTTGCTCATGCGTTGCTCGCGCAGGAACACCAGGGTCTGCACCGGTAGGTCGATGAGCGCGAACACGACGAACACGGCGCACAGCGCGGCGACGCCGGTCAGCATGAGGCGCGAACCACCGAGCAGCGCCTCGTCGAGCGGCAGCGACTGCAATCGCAGGAAGGAGTCGACCAGCGAACGCATGACCAGCCAGAGCACGGCCAGCAGCGCCGCCGTCTTGAGGACGGCGGTGAGCGTATCGATCAGGTGCTTGGGCTTGAACAGCCGCTTGAGCCAGGCGATCGGGCTCAGCCGCTCGAGCTTGGGCACGAGCGGCGTGCCGCTCAGCACCCAGCCGCCAGGGAACAGGCTCGCGGCGCCGACGACCAGCGGCACGGCCAGCAGGGGCAGCACCAGCTTGAAGATCAGCAGCATGGTCGCGCCGAACAGGTCGGACCAGGCATGATCGGGCGTGCCGCCGCCCGGCAGCGCGGCGAAGCTCTGCGCGAACAGCAGCCGGAAGTCTTCGAGAAACAGCGGCGTCATCAGCACGATCAACAGGACGCAGCTCACCACGCCGAGCGCGGTGCCCCAGTCCCTGGAGCGCGCCACCTGGCCCTTCTCGCGCACCTTGCGCAGCTTCTGCGGCGAGGCCTTTTCGCTCTTTTGCTCGTTGCTGTGTTCCGACATCGCGGCGCTACCTCATCGCCACCTGCAGCCAGTCGAGCACCCGGTGCACCAGGCGCACGTAGTGCTCGGGCAGGGTGCGCGCCAGGTAGCCGAGCATGAACAGCCCGAACAGGATGATCACCGAGAAGCCGAGCGAGAACAGGTTCAGCGCCGGGGCCACCCGGTTGAGGAAGCCGAAGCCGAGCTGCACCACCAGCGCCGAGAACACCACGGGCACGGCCAGCAACATCGCCGCCGCGAACACCCAGGCGACATTGAAGGCCAGGCTCTGCATGGTGAGCAGGGGGAGGCCGCCGCCCACCGGCCAGGCCCGGAAGCTTTCTCCCAGCACGCCGGTCAGCACCAGGTGTCCGTCGATGGCGAAGAACACGAAAATGCTCAGCACGTACAGCATGGAGGAGATCACGTCCGAGGACATGCCGGTCATGGGATCGTTCATGACCGCCATCGACAGGCCCATCTGCGAGGAGGCGGTGAACCCGAGCACGGCGACCACCGCCATGACCAGGTGAAAGGCCAGACCCAGCGTCAGACCGATCAGCGCCTGCTCGGCGGTGACCAGCACCGCCTGCACCGACAGCGGCTCGATGGTGGCGAGCGGCGCGGCGATGGGCATCATCACCACCGCCAGGGCCAGGGCGAGCAGCACGCGCACCGTGATCGGCGCCAGGTTCTCGCCGATCACCGGCGCCGCGCTCAGCATGCCCAGCGTGCGGCAGAAGGGCCACCACAGCGCGAGCAATACGGCGCTCAATTGCTGGAACAGCGCGTCCATGAGCGAAAGCCGCCCGATCCCTCAGCCGCTGCCCAGCGCTCCGGCGCGCTGGAACACTTCCACGCAGAAATCCATCAGCCGTCCGGCGATCCAGTGCCCGGCCAGCGTGATCGCGAGCAGCGTCACCAGCAGTCGCGGCAGGAAGCTCAGCGTTTGTTCGTTGATTTGGGTGGCCGCCTGGAACAGACCGATGAGCAGGCCGACCACCATGGCCGGGACGATCAGCACGGCCACCACCAGCATCACCAGGTGCAGGCTGCTGGCCATCAGGTCGACGGCCGCGTCGGCGCTCACCATGTCGAGCGCTCCGTGGCGCCTCGTCCGATCCCTACCGTCATGACGTCACCCTGCGTCAGTAAGGTTGTATGCCGGAGACCAGCGTGCCCACCGTGAGGGTCCAGCCGTCGACCAGCACGAACAGCAGAAGCTTCAGCGGCAACGAGATCACCAGCGGCGACAGCATCATCATGCCCATGGCCATGAGCACCGAGGAGACCACCAGGTCGATCACCAGGAAGGGCACGAACAGCATGCAACCGACCTGGAATGCGGTCTTGAGCTCGCTCAGCACGAACGCGGCGAGCTTGACGAAGAACCCGTGCTCGCTCGGATCGGTCACCGCGCCTTCGCCGGCCAGCCCGGCGATCTGCGCAAGGGCTCCCTTGTGCGTCTGGGCGAGCATGAAGCGCGAGATCGACTGCTCGCCGACCGCCAGCGCCTCGCTCAGGGTGAGCGCCTCGCGGTTGTACGGCTCGAGCGCCGTCACCCAGATCTCCTCGCCGACCGGCCGCATCACCAGCAGCGTGAGGATCAGCGCCACCCCGGTGACCACGCGATTGGGCAGTCCCTGCTGCAGACCGAGCGCCTGGCGCAGCAACGCCAGGATGATGACGAAGCGCGTGAAGCTGGTCATCATGAGCACCAGCACGGGCAGCAGCCCGAGCAGGGTCATGATGATCAGGATCTGGGTGTTGACCGTGAACTCGGTGCTCACCCCGTCGGTGGTGGACTCGAACAGCCCGATCGAGGCGGCCATGCCCGGCTCCGGCCACGCGGCCAGCAGCAATGGCAGCGCCGCGCTCCATCGGCACCGGCGCATCATGGCGTGAGCGCGCTCAGATCCAGGTCGCTCAGCTCGACCACCCGCAGGCCGTAGTTCTCGCCCGAGACCACCACTTCGGCCCGGCCGATCGCCGTGCCGTTCACCTTGATCACCAGCGGCTCGCCGGCCAAGGTATCGAGCTCGATCACGCTGTTCGGCTCGATGGACGCCAGATCCTGCAGGGAAATGCGGGCGGAGCCGACTTCGAGGGTCAGCGTCACCGGAATCTTGCGCATCATTTGCCGGAAGTCGCGGGCCGGCGCCGGGGCCGGCGTCGGCGCGGGCTCCTCGAGCACCACGTCCTCCTCGGCAAAAGTCGGGGCCAGATCCTCGAGCGGCTCGTCCTCACGCGCCAGCGGCGCGGCATTCTCGGTCGCGTTCACGAAGTCACTCCACGTCTTCAAAGGAAGTCAGACACAACCTGCCCTTGTGCTCGGCGACGCTGGCGGCGAACAGCCGCGCATCGCCCACCAGCACATCGGCGGCGCCGAGGCTCACCGGCAGCACGTCGCCCACCTTCAGATCCATCACCGTGCCGAGCGGGATCTGCCGCTCGAGCAGGCGGGCGACCAGGCCGACCTGCAGCTTGGCAAGCGGCACGATGCCGGGCAGGACGGCACCGCGCTTGGGCGAGCGCGGGCGCTCCGGCGTCAGGCCGCGCAGCAGCCGATTGATCCAGTGCTCGTCGAGCCGCAGGCGCAGGGCACCCTGCACCTCGTAGTTGCGCTCCGCGATGGGCACCTCGACCGTCCAGGC
>QGUO01000585.1 GCA_003242495.1 Pseudomonadota bacterium
CGCCTCGCGCGATTCGTTCCTGCTGGTGAACACCGCCTTGCTGGTGGGGGCCACGGGGCTCATCCTGATCGGCACGCTGTATCCGCTGTCCCTCGACGCGCTCAACCTGGGCAAGATTTCCGTCGGCCCGCCGTACTTCGCCATCGCCTTCTCCATCCCCATGCTGCCGCTGGTGCTGCTGCTCGCGGTGGGCATGCACGCCGGCTGGAAGCGTGCCAACCTGGGCGGCCGCAAGCGGCTGCTCATGGGGCTGGGGGTCGGCGCGCTGATCGCGGGCGCGCTGCTGCTCCGGGTCAGCTACGGGCAGCCGAGCGTCTTGACCGTGGTCGGCTTCGCCGCCGGGCTGTGGGTGGTGCTCGCCTCGCTGGTCGAGCCGGTCTCGCGCCTGCGCAAGGGGCATTCGTTGTCCGCCGGTGTGCTCGGCATGAGCGTGGCGCACCTGGGACTGGGACTGTTCGTGATCGGGGCGACCACCGTGGAGTCCTTCAAGATCGAGCAGGACGTGGCCTTGCGACCGGGCGAGACGGCCTCCATTGCAGGGTACGACTTCCACGTGAAGGGTTTCCGTGACGTCGAGGGGCCCAACTACCAGGCGCTCGAGGGCGAGGTGGAAGTGACGCGCGACGGCAAGCGGGTCACGGTGCTGTATCCGCAGAAGCGCATTTACCGGGTGCAGACCAATCCGATGACGGAGGCGGGCATCCAGGGGCGCTGGAACCGCGACCTGTTCGTGGCGATGGGCGAGCCGTTGGGCGAGGATGCGTGGAGCATGCGCCTGCAGTACAAGCCGCTCATTCGCTTCATCTGGTGGGGCTGCGGCATCATGGCCCTCGGCGGACTGATCGGTGTGTGTGACCGGCGCTATCGGCAGCGGGCGACCGCCGGCGAGCGTGCCGCCGTGGGCGCCGCGGACCCCGAAGGCGCGGGCGCGCCGGCAATGAGTCGAAGCAGCTGATGTGGCGATATCTCATACCGGGCGGCGTATTCGTCGTCCTGGCGGTCTTCTTCCTGATCGGCCTGCACCGTGAGCCCGGGCGCATTCCGTCGCCGCTCATCGGCAAGCCGGCCCCGACGTTCGAGCTCGAGCGGGTGGAGGATCCGACGCGCACCATCAGCAACCGGGACTTCGCCGGCCAGATGTACCTGCTGAACGTGTGGGCGACGTGGTGCGTGGGGTGTCGCCAGGAACATGACGCGCTGCTCGAGATCGCGCGCCGCGGGGTGATTCCCATCATCGGACTGAACTGGAACGACGACAGGGCGCTGGCGCAGCGCTGGTTGCGCGAGCTCGGCGATCCGTACGTGGCGACCGCCTTCGACGGCGACGGACGCGTGGCCATCGACTGGGGGGTGTACGGCGCACCGGAGACCTTCCTCGTCGATGCCGACGGCACGGTGCTGCACAAGCATATCGCGCCGCTCACGCTCAAACATTGGGAAGAGGATTTCATGCCGCTGATTCGTGCGCGGCAGGGGGCGAAGTCGCCGTGAATGCATCCATGCGGGCACCCGTGCTGAGGCTCCTGGTGCTGCTGCTGGCGTTTGCGGCCGCGCCGCTGTCGCTGGCCATCGACGCCTCCGAGCCCTTCGATGATCCGGTCCTGGAGGAGCGCTACAAGCGGCTTGCCGCGGAGCTGCGCTGCCTGGTGTGCCAGAACCAGACCATCCTCGACTCGAACGTGCAGCTCGCCGTGGATCTGCGCCGGGAGCTGCGCACCATGATCGAGCAGGGCATGAGCGATGCGGAGATCTTGAAGTTCATGACCGACCGCTACGGCGATTTCGTGCGCTTTCGCCCGCCGGTGGCGCCGCGCACCTGGCTGTTGTGGGCCGCGCCGGTGCTGTTGCTGGGCGCGGCCGTCGGCACCGCGGCGGTGGTCATCGTGCGTCGCTCGCGCATGCCCATGGAAGACCCGGTGGACGACGAGGCGGGCGCCGACGGCGCGGGCCAGCCGGGCACGGGTGCCTCGTGACGGCCTTCCTCGTCGTGGCGGCCGTCTTGTTGGCGGCGGCGTTGCTGTGGGTGCTGTCTCCCCTGGTGCGTCCGGCGCCCGAAGGCGCGGGATCGGGCC
>QGUO01000718.1 GCA_003242495.1 Pseudomonadota bacterium
GGCTGATTTCGGTCTCAATCCCTTTTCGGCGCAGTTCGGTGACTTTAGGCCCTTCGTGCAGGGTGGCTTCCAGACCATTCTCTTGGTCCTTGTAGCTGCGGTGGTCGACTCGGGCGGTGTATCCGGCCATGTCCAGGTGCATATTGCAGATATCGGCAAAGTGTTTGCGCCAGTGTTCGATTTCTCCACTGTGTTTCTGATCCAGTTCCCGGGTTTTCTCGGTAAAACCTTCGGGAATGAGCTTGCGTGTGCTCATCAGGATATGGGCGTGATAATTGCGTTCATCACTGCCGGATCCGGTATGCGGGGCATGGATACAGGCATCAACGGCCACCTGATGTCTGTCCACGATACTGGCGCATAGTTCTTCGAGCATGGCCAGGCGTTGTTCCTGATTTAATTCACTTGGAAAAGCGATTTCAAATTCCCGGGCAACTGTCGAGTTTTTTCGGGTTTCGCGCTGTTCAACTTCGTTCCAGAGTCTTTCCCGGTTTTTTAAATGTTCTGGTGCGTCTTTGGGTAAATAAATCTCTTTGTATTCCACACCAGTTTTTCGGCTGTAGTCATGTTCTCGGCCTTCACGTTCACAATAGATCTTTTCACCAGCCCGATAGGCGATTGCAGCAGTGGCGGAACGTCCTGCTGATCGTGCTACGGTTTTGACTGAAAAGTGGTAAATCGCCATGCCTATTTTTCGCTTTTAAATTTTCACGTAGTGAAATACAACCGTGCATACGGTTGTCGGGGTATTGGGGGAGACCCCAATCGGACTTGTAAACGAAGTTTGCATAAGTGCGCTCTTCGAGGAAAACATTACTATACATATAGCACCTTGAATGCATATTCAAGTGCGCTTATGTTAGGGATGGTTTCCCAAGATGATGGTATTTAATTAATGAGCGTTACTGAAACACTAGACAGCAAAATCAAGGCACAGGAAGAAAAGCTAAAGCAGTTAAAGGCTCAAAGACAAGCAGCACTGGCAAGAGAACGTGCTAAAGAGAAAGAACAGGCTCGAAAGGATGATACTAGACGTAAGATTTTAATTGGATCCTGTATGCTAAAAATCACTGAAGATGATGAACAGGCCAGAGCTAAACTAATTGCTCAGATGGATAAGTATTTAACGGATGAGCGTGACCGAAAGCTTTTTAATCTATAAATTTTGAGAGATGAGTAGTGGAAGATCCAACACTTAATGAGTTAATACGTAATACAGAATTATTCTTTGAACATCACTGGAATGTAGATCTATTAGGAAAGCCTCCTGAATGGTCACCAGTACATTTTAATTTTGGAAAAATTCCTAATTACGATAAACACGGTGTATATGCGTTTATCAAAGGAGATTTAGTGACTTATATCGGTGTTGGGACTTCTAGAGGTGCTGGCCGTTATCGTGGTAATGGCTTAAGCGCCAGGGTAATGAAATATTGCCGATGGAATGAAGATAAAACTGAATATATTGCGATAGATCCAAGATTAAAAGATGCTGGATCCATCATTACGATAGGCTTTGAACGTGATAGGGCTTATTTAGCAAATGCTCTAGAAATTTTTCTTATCTCTAAACTCCAACCTGTCCACAATGTGGTTAAAGTTGGTATGTAATTTCGCATAAGAGATTTTATGTTAAATAGCCCCTTAGTCTGGGGCTATTTTTTTGAAATTTTGTATAAGCTGTATTATGTTAATTTTAGAAGAACTATAAAGTGTAAAAAAAATCTTATTTTTTTGAGTTTGTTACATCACGGGCGATAGCAACACTTCCTTGAACATGACCATCATTATCTTTAATTAAAGAAAAACTCATTTCTACATAGAGTCTTTTATCTATATCTTTATGAAGTGCTTTCGTTAAAGTTGGTTTGCCCGATAGTCTAAGATTTCCATTTTGGATAGCAATGTTAAAACCATGCCAATGAGCTTTACGAGCACGTTCAGGAATTATGATATCAAGGCTTTGTCCAAGTGCTTCATCTTTGGAAAATCCAAATAATTGGCTAGCCGCATCATTCCAACGTTGAATATTACCGTGATTATCAGCATAAATTAATGCATCACTAGTT
>QGUO01000586.1 GCA_003242495.1 Pseudomonadota bacterium
CTTCCCGCACCCACCGCACGCTGACGGGCTCGGCACGACTGCTGCGCGCGCTGCACCTCGACGGCCCGCTGTTCGTCGCGCTGTGCCTGACGGGCGCCGTCGGCCTGACGGTGCTGTTCAGCGCCTCCGGGCAGCGCTTCGGCATGGTCGAGGCACACGCCGTGCGCTTCGTGCTGGCGATGATCGTGATGATCATGCTCGCGCAAGTGCCACCGCGCCTCATCCGGGGCGCCACCCCCTGGCTGTACCTGAGCGGCTTGCTCCTGCTGTTCATGGTGATGCTCGTCGGCGAGGTCTCCATGGGCGCGCAGCGTTGGCTCGACCTGGGCATCGTGCGCTTCCAGCCCTCCGAGATGATGAAAATCGCCGTGCCGCTGGCGTGCGCCTGGTACCTCAAGGACCGCCCGTTGCCGCCCAGTCTGCTGTCGGTGCTGGTGCTGATGACGGCCATCGTCGTGCCGACGGTGCTCATCGCCGAGCAGCCCGACCTCGGCACGGCCCTGCTGGTGGCGGCCGCCGGGTTCATGGTGGTGCTGCTCGCGGGCCTGCGCGTGCGCTATATCGTGTGGGCGTTCGCCGCGTTCGTGCCCGTTGCGTTCGTGGCCTGGCAGTTCCTGCTGCACGACTATCAGCGCCAGCGCGTGCTCACCTTCCTCGATCCGCAGAGCGATCCGCTCGGCGCCGGCTATCACACCATCCAGTCGCAGATCGCGATCGGCTCGGGCGGCGTCTTCGGCAAGGGTTACCTGAACGGCAGCCAGGCGCAGCTCGAGTTCCTGCCCGAGCGCTCCACGGACTTCGTGTTCGCCGTGATCGGCGAGGAATGGGGCCTGATGGGCCTGATCACCGTGCTGCTCCTGTACATGTTCATCATCGGCCGTTCGCTGTATCTCGCGGCGACCGCCCAGGACACGTTCGCACGCCTCGTGTCCGGCAGCCTCAGCCTCACGTTCTGCGTGTATGTCCTGGTGAACACCGGCATGGTCACCGGTCTGCTCCCGGTGGTGGGCGTGCCGCTGCCGCTCATCAGCTACGGCGGCACGTCCATGGTGACGCTCATGGCGGGCTTCGGTATCCTCATGTCGCTGTGCGCCAAAAGAAGGCTCGTCAGCCGCCGATGAAGCTTGCCGTTCGCTCGATTGCCACCTGTCTGCTCACAATCGTTGCTTTCGCTGGCCTCGAGGCGCACGCGGATCTGCGCACCGACCCGTCCATCCGCGACCAGATGCGCGAGTTCGTCGCGCGGATGAGCCGCGAGCACGGCTTCGACGCGCAGCAGCTCGAGCGTCTGCTCGAGGAGGCGCAATTTCGTCGCAGCATCCTCGATGCAATGAGCCGGCCTGCCGAGCGCGTGGTGCCCTGGTTCGAATACCGTGCGCGCTTCCTCGACGAACGGCGCATCGCGCAAGGCCGCGAGTTCCGCGCCACGCACGCCGCGCGGCTCGCCGCACTCGACGATCCGGCGCTCGAACGGGTGATCCTCGGCATCCTGGGCGTGGAGACCTCCTACGGACGCAACACCGGGCGCTATCGCGTGCTCGACGCGCTGGTGACGCTCGGCTTCGGCTACCCGCCGCGCGCAGAGTTCTTTCGCAGCGAGCTCGAGCACTTCCTGCTGCTCACGCGTGAGGAATCCCTCGATCCGCGCGCGCCGCGCGGCTCGTATGCCGGTGCAATGGGTGCTCCGCAGTTCATCGCCTCGAGCTGGCGACACTTCGCCGCCGATGGCGACGGCGACGGACGCATCGACCTGTGGACCAGCTGGCCCGATGTGCTGGCGAGCATCGCCAACTATCTGCGCGAGCACGGCTGGCAGCCGGGAGAGCCGGTCGTGGTGCGCGCCCGTGTGCGTGATGACGCCGCGGCGTTGCGTAACGATACGCAGTTCACCCGCACCTTGACGCTGGATGAGACGGTCGGCTCGCTGCGCGCCCGAGGCGTGGAGTTCGAGACGCACATGCCGGAGGACGCACCCGCGCTGCTGGTGGTGGCCGATGGCGCCGACGGACCGGAATACCGCGTGGGGTTCAACAACTTTTACGTGATCACGCGCTATAACCGCAGCGCG